>JACDDJ010000374.1 GCA_013817065.1 Acidobacteriota bacterium | reverse complement strand
GGTGGTGGACGCCACCGGCAAGCACATCACGCCGGGGATCATCGATGCCCATTCGCACATCGCGAACGATTCGATCAACGAAGGCGGCACGACGGTGAGCTCGATGACCGGGATGGGTGACGTTCTCGACCCGACCGACATCAGCATCTACCGTGACCTCGCCGGCGGGCTCACCACCGCCAACATCCTCCACGGCAGCGCCAACCCGATCGGTGGCAAGAACGCCGTGATCAAGCTGCGCTGGGGTGCGAAGAAAGCGGAGGAACTGGTCTTCGAGGGCGCGATGCCGGGCATCAAGTTCGCGCTTGGCGAGAATCCGAAGGACCTCCGCCAGGGGCAGATCACCGGGCCGCGGCGGTATCCGGTGACCCGGCAGGGCGTCGAGTTCGTCATCCGCGATGCCTTCACCCGCGCCAAGGCGTACCAGAAGTCCTGGAAGGACTACGACAAGGCGAAGACAGCCAGCGCCGACGCGATTCCGCCCCGGCGCGATCTTCAACTCGAGCCGCTGGTCGAGATCCTCGAGGGCAAGCGGCTTGTCCACGCGCACAGTTACCGTGCCGACGAGATCCTGATGATGCTCCGCCTCGCCGAGGAGATGGGCTTCAAGATCGCCACCTTGCAGCACGTGCTCGAAGGCTACAAGGTCGCCAAGGAAATTGCCGCGCACGGCGCCGGCGCTTCCACCTTCTCCGACTGGTGGGGCTACAAAATCGAGGCTGACGATGCAATCCCGCATAACGCCGCGATCATGGTCCGGAAGGGCGTGCTGGTGTCGATCAACTCCGACAGCGCCGAACACGCCCGCCGTCTGACGATGGAGGCGGCGAAGAGCGTGCGCTGGGGCGGGCTCAGCGAAGACGAAGCGCTCGCGCTCGTGACGATCAACCCCGCCAAGCAGCTGCGCATCGACAGCCGGGTCGGATCGCTCGACGTCGGTAAGGACGCCGACATCACCGTCTGGACCCACCACCCGCTCAGCTCCTACACCACGGCGGACCGCGTCTACATCGACGGCAAGCAGTACTACGACCGCAAGATGGACGAGACGCGGCTGACGGAAGTGATGAAGCAGAAAGAGGCTCTCCGCGCCGCCGAACGTGGCAACCGGCCAACCACGACCGCCTCTGATCCGGGCAGTGAAACGGGCCGCAGCGGCGGGCCCAACGCGCGCGATGGTGCTGCGGCGGCCAGCGGCGGATCGTCGAACGCTCTGACCGCGCCTCTCCCTGCGCCGCAATCTGCCGGAGCCGGACCGGCGCTCGCCATCACCAACGCCCGCATCGTCCCGGTCACCGCGGCGGTGATCGAGAAGGGAACGATCGTGATCCGCGGCGGCAGGATCGAAGCGCTCGGTGCCAACGTTCAGGTGCCGCAGGGCGCGACGGTCATCGACGCGAAGGGCGGCCACGTCTATCCCGGCTTCATCAACGCTCGCACGACGATCGGCATCGGCGCCAACGGCGTCCGCGGCTACGACGACGTCAGCGAGATGCACGACTGGAATCAGCAGCTCCGCACGCGCGTCGGGTATCACTCAGAGAGTGAAACTATCTCGGTCGCCCGCGGAACAGGGGTGACGACCGTGGGCGTCGCACCGGGTGGCGGGATCATGTCGGGCGAGTTGGCGGTCATGAATCTCGACGGCTGGACGTGGGAAGAGGCGACGCTGCGCGGCAACGCCGGGATCGTCTTCAACTTCCCGGCGCTCGCCGGCGGCGGGGGACGCGGAGGCGGACGCGGTGGACGCGGCGGGGGCGCTCCACCCGCAGAGCGCACCTATGACGACGTGAGGCGCGAACGGGATCGACGGCTGGACGATGTGATCCGCGTGTTCGAGCAGGCGCGCGCCTACGCCAAAGCCGGAGAGAACAAGGCGACGAACTGGGGCCTCGAGGCACTGCGTCCGATCGTGGACCGCAAGCTGCCGCTGATCGTCTCGGTCGCCCGCGAGCAGGACATCAAGGACGCGGTTGCCTTCGGCGAACGCGCCAGGGTGAACATCGTCCTCTCCGGCGCGATCGAGTCGAGCTACGCCGCGGAGTTGCTGAAGGAGAAGAAGGTGCCGGTGATCCTCGGCAACGTTCTGGCGATGCCGTCGCGCGAGGATGACTCTCACGCGTCGACCTACCAGCTCGCGGGAGTGCTGGCGAGGGCCGGCGTGAAGTTCGCGTTCTCGTCTGGAGACTACCAGAACGTGCGGCTGCTCCCCTTCCAGGCGGCCATGGCGGTCGCCTGGGGTCTCGACCGCGACCTCGCGATCAAGGCGCTGACCATTGACGCCGCCGAGATCCTCGGCGTCGCCAACCGCGTCGGCAGCCTCGAACCCGGGAAGGACGCGAACCTGTTCGTCGCTACGGGCGATCCTCTCGAGATCCGCAGTCAGGTCACGCACGTCGTGATTGCCGGCAGGGACGTCGGCACCGACAGCAAGCACGAAGCCCTTTACCGCAAGTACATCGCGAGGCAGTAGGACATGACCATGAGACCAACAATCAGACTCGCGACCATCGCGGTCTCGATTGCCGCCGCGATGGCGGTCGGCACCAGCGCCGACGCACCGCATGTATACGCGATCAGGGGCGCGAAGATCGTCCCGGTGTCCGGACCGGCCATCGCCTCCGGCACGGTTGTGATCCGCAACGGGATCATCGAGGCGGTCGGCGCGAGCGTCACGCCGCCGGCAGCGGCACAGGTCATCGACGGGACTGGCCTGACGGTCTACCCCGGGCTGATCGACATGGGCAATGCCACCGGCGTCAACCTGCAGGTCAACCGGCAGCAGCCCGCGACTGTTCGCACGACCGATGAGGCCGAACGATGGAAGCGGGACCTGATTTTCACCCCCGCGGTGCGCGCCGCGGATCATCTGACCGAAGCGCCGGAACTGTCGCGGCTCGCGAACACCGGCGTCACCAGCGTCCTGTCCACGCCCCCCGGGGTGATCGTCAAGGGGCAGAGTGCGCTGGTGAACGTGACCGCGCCGTTTGACGAGCCGGCCATTGGCCATGTCGGCGACTTCCGGACCGGCATCCAGGTGGTGCGGACCCCGGTGGCGCTGCACATCGAATTTCCGGGCGGCGTCGGTGGCGACGCCTATCCGGTCTCGCTGCTTGGCGTCATCTCGTTCCTTCGCCAGAGCTTCCTGGACGCGCAGCACCAGCAGCTCGTGGCTCTGCGCGCAGCGAAGACCGCGGCCGTCCGTCCGCCCTACGATCCGGCACTCGACGCCCTGCAGCCGGCGCTGAATGGCACGCTGCCGGTGATCTTCGAGGTGAATACAGCCCGCGAGATCATGCGGTCCCTCGACATGGCGAAGGAGTTCAAGCTGACGCCGGTGATCTCGAGCGCCGCCGAGGCCGACCAGGTGGGGGGAGAACTGAAGGCGCGGAACGTCCGCGTGATCTACAACTTGAACTATCCGACCCGCTCGCGAACGCTGACGCCGGACGCTGACGAATCACTGAGTACGCTCGAGGCGAGGGCCCATGCTCCCAAGGTCCCGGGTGCGCTCGAGAAGGCCGGCGTGACGTTCGCGTTCTCGGCCACCGGCTTGCGGGAGCCGCGCGACTTCGTGCGGAACGCTGCCCGCGCCGTCCGCTCCGGCCTCTCGGCCGACGCGGCACTCCGCGCCCTCACCCTCGACGCGGCGAAGATCGCCGGCGCCGATGCCCGCGTTGGCTCCATCGACAAGGGCAAGATCGCGAACCTCGTCGTCACCAACGGTGATCTGTTCGAAGAGGCGACGCAGATTCGCCACGTCTTCGTCGACGGCCGCATGCTGGTTCTCGAAGAAGCTCCCGCAGCTCCGCGCGGCGGCGGGCGTGGACGTGGCGGGCTGTAATCGAGCCCTAGGCGCGCCAGGGCTTGATGGTTTAGTACTATGACGCCTTGACCTTCTCCGAGCGAAACTCCAAATGGAGGCAGAGTGTTCTCTGCCTCCTCTTTTGTACGGCCACCATCGTTGCCGCGGTCCCGGCTCTGGCGCAAGAGCGCGCCCGGGTGTTCCTCGACTGCCGCGCCTGCGACTTCAACTACCTGCGCCAGGAGATCCAGTTCGTCGACTACGTCCGCGACCGCACCGACGCCGACGTGCACGTCCTGGCCACCACCCAGAGGACGGGCGCCGGGGGGACGGAGTACGTATTCAAGTTCATCGGTCTCGGACGATTCGCTGGCGTGAACGACGAGTTGAAGTTCACGGCTCAGCAGACCAGTACCACCGAAGAACGGCGGATCGGTTGACACGCGCGTCCTCAAGCTGGGGCTCGTGCGCTACGTCGCCTCCTCGGATCTCGCGGGTGACTTGATCCTCACCTACCGTCCGCCCGGCAATGCGGCCGCTGTCGCGACACCGGTGCAGGATCCATGGAATCTCTGGACCTTCCAGGTGCGGGGCAGCGGATCGACCAGCGGCGAAAAGAGGAACAGCTCGCGCAGCTTCAATACGTCCTTTTCAGCGAACCGCACCACCGACATGTGGAAGCTGAACTCAAACGTCAATCTCAGCTTCCGCGAGAACTCCTACACGCTGAGTGATGGCGAGAAGTTCGTGGACAACTCGCACGATCACAATTCGTCGGTCCTGCTGGTGAAAAGCCTCGGGGATCATTGGGCCGCAGCCGTGCGCGGCCGCTGGGCGTCGACCACCTTCCTGAACCAGGACCGTGCGCTACGCGCCGCGGCTGGCGTGGAGTACAGCTTCTTCCCGTACCGGGTCTCTGCCAACAAGGAATTGACGGCCCAGGCCACGGTTGGCGTTACCCATTTCGACTACATCGAGCGGACGATCTATGAAAAGGAAACGGAAGCGGTCGCCGATTTGCACTTCATCGCCCGCTACAACGCCCGACAGCCCTGGGGCTCCTCGGGCGTCTCGTTCGAGACGTCCACCTACCTGCACGACTTCGGACGACACCGGCTGGCGGTCGACGGCGACATCGACATCCGCCTGTTCCGAGGGTTTTCCTTGAGCCTCGACGGCTCGGCCTCACGAATCCGCGACCAGCTCTACCTCCGGGCCGGCGAAGCGACGGACGAAGAGATCCTCCTCCGTCGCCGGCAACTCGAGACCGGCTATCGCTACGGCTTCTCGGTCGGTTTCAGCTACACGTTCGGTTCGATCTTCAACAACATCGTCAACACGCGGTTCTGACCGGCCAGCAGAAGAAACCACGGCTGGGCCTCGGTAACTCCATCGGCCGCCGCTCGTCGCACCCGGCACAGCGCGCTTAGCACGCAGCACGTCCGCACGTCGCACGTCGCACGTCGCACGTGTTACTCC
>JACDDJ010000373.1 GCA_013817065.1 Acidobacteriota bacterium | reverse complement strand
GAGTGAGAGTAAAAATTACGCATGTAAGTGCAACTCGTTTGCTCCCAGAGACAATAACGACGCCCGATGTGATTGAAAGGAGAAAGCCGTGCTTTCAGACACGCTTCAGAAGGGCCTGGACCAGTACTCGATCGGCCCGAAGCTTCGCGCGATGCGCTTGAAGAAGAAGATGGGGCTGGTTGAGCTCGGGCAGCACTCCGGGCTTTCGCCCGCGCTGCTCTCGAAGATCGAGCGCGGACGGCTCGTTCCGACGCTGCCCACGCTGTTGCGGATCGCGCTCGTCTTCAGTGTAGGCCTCGAGCACTTCTTCACCGAGCCGACGCGGCGGCCGACGCTCGCAATCGTCCGCCGCGGCGACCGCAAACGCTTTCCCGACAAGATGGGCAGCACCGAGCCGGCCTACTTCTTCGAGTCGCTCGACTTCCCGGCCCTCGAGAGGACGATGAGTGCGTACTACGTTGAGTTTGAAGACCGGGAGAGCCATCCTCACGAGCACAAAGGGGACGAGTTCCTCTATGTCATCGAAGGCTCGATCATTGTCACGGCAGGCGAGGCCGCCCACACGCTGACGGCAGGCGATGCCATGTACTTCGATGCGTCGGTTCCCCACTGGTATCGGAAGACCGGCAAAGCGGACGCGCGCGCGGTGGTCGTGACCTCAGGCGCGAGCCGGTGAAGCCACCTGGAGGTGTCGCGTCAGCAGTGCGTTCACGTCGGCCGCGCACTGGATCGTGACGGCGTGGCCCGCCTGGGGAATCTCGAAAAACGTTGATCCAGGGATTGCCGCGGCGAGGGCGCGTCCGTATTCAGGCCGCGCGATACGATCGTGCTCCGCACTTATCACCATCGTCGGGAGCACCTGGAGGGTTGACAGCTGCGCCGAGACGTCGAATTTCGACATAGCTCGCACCTGCTGCATGACGATCGACGGCTGGTCGGCGAGATCCCTTCCGAATAATCCTTGCAGTCCTGCACACAGTTGGTCTCTGTCCACGGTCGCGAGATAGGCGGGCGGCATTACGAGCTCAACGAACGCATTGCGGCGCATCCTGCGGGTGCCGATCCGCGAACGCAGAGCTGTGAGGAGCCTGGGCATCGATACAGCCGCGCCCTGCGAGCCCTTCAGGAACGCACAGAGCAGCGACAGGCTGAGCACTCGAGAACGAGCGGTGAGTGCGACCTGGTGCGCGATCAATCCTCCCATCGAGTGGCCGACGAGGTGGAAATTGTGCAGCCGTTCGACATCCGCGACGGCGAGAACGTCTGCCGCCATGTCTTCGATCCGCAGCGCACCCGAGGTGATGACGCTCTGACCGATACCGCGGTTATCTATCCAGAGGACGGTATAGCGGTCCTTCAGCTCGTCGATCTGTGGCCGCCATCCTTCACCGATGACGCCGGCGCCTTGCACCAGAATGACGGCCGGGCCTGACCCCGTCTTCCAATACTGGATGCGGGCTCTCTCGGTGGGAATGGTGGGCACAGGTGCACTGTATCAGTGGATGAGGTCGGCAGCGGCTCGGATCTTGTAACTCTCCCATCAGGAGGACAGATCATGAATAAGGATGAACTCGACGGTCGTGTTGATCAGGTCAAGGGCAAAGTCAAGCAGGCGACAGGCGATCTAACCGGCAACGAGCGGCTCCACGATGAGGGTGTTGCGGACGAGGCTGGTGGAGACGTTCAGGAAGGTTTCGGACGCGGTCGTCGTAAGGTTGGCGAAGCGGTTGAAGACCTCGGCGACAAGCTCAAGCGCTAACCGGCCTGCTCTATTCTGACCTATCCCCGGGTGCTCGCTCCATGTGGGGCGCCCGGGCTCTTTCCTTGCCTGACTCCTGCGGCTCCCTCCCGAAAAGGTTGCATTTCGCGTCCACCTTCTGTTATCTTTGCAAGGTTCTGGTCGGCTCTAGGACACCCTATCTAGAGCCTGACATCATACACGTCCAGCGGTCACCAAACTCAGGGCATCCCCTGAGCGAGGGCCTCGACGTGCTCGGCCCGAGTCAAAGGGCGCCGCACCCATAACTTTATAGGGTAAGTCAGCTCCAGGTGCCGGGCCGCCATGGCGGCTCCTAGGCCTCGAGCAATCAACCGTTTCGGCCCCAAGCTTTGGCGAAGGGCCGTATTGCGGTGTTTTCACGTTTTCGCACGCGCTGGAGCGCATGCGCTTGCCCGCCGAAGCTTTGCGGAGGCGGGGTGGAGTGGTTCGACTGTGCCGACGATCAGCCAGCTAGTCCGGAAGGGGCGCGACAAGGTCATCACCAAGACCAAGAGCCCCGCGCTGCAGAATAGCCCCCAGAAGCGGGGCGTCTGCGTGCGCGTTTTCACCCAGACGCCGAAGAAGCCGAATTCCGCGCTCCGCAAGGTCGCGCGTGTCCGGCTCACCAACGGCATCGAAGTGACCACCTATATCCCGGGCGTGGGCCACAACCTCCAGGAGCACTCACTGGTGCTGATCCGGGGCGGCCGCGTCAAGGACCTCCCCGGTGTTCGATACCACGTGGTGCGCGGAACGCTCGACGCCGTCGGCGTCGCGGGCCGTAAGCAGGGTCGTTCTAAGTACGGAGCCAAGAGGCCCAAGTCCTAAACTCCAACCGCCAACCTCCAACTCCCCAAGAATTCGAGTTGGTTTGGCAGGTGGTAGTTGGCAGTTGGTAGTTGTCAGGGATTGAAAGATGCCAAGACGTAGAGAAGTTCCCAAGCGTGAAGTACCGATCGATCCGATCTACAGCAGTGCACTCGTGACCAAGTTCATCAGCACGCTGATGAGCGACGGCAAGCGCAGCACGGCCGAAAAGATCATGTACGCCTCGATGACCTCCATCCAGGAGAAGACGGGCGACGATCCCCTCAAGGTGTTCAAGAAGGCGGTCGAGAACGTCAAGCCGGCGCTCGAAGTGAAGTCGCGCCGCGTCGGCGGCTCGAATTACCAGGTGCCGGTCGAAGTGAACCCGAACCGCCGGTTGTCGCTCAGCCTGCGCTGGCTGGTCAGCTTCGCGCGCTCGCGCGGCGACGGCAAGACGATGGTCGAGAAGCTGTCGAACGAGCTGATGGACGCCGCCAATCTGCGTGGGGGCGCGGTGAAGAAGCGCGAAGACGTGCACCGCATGGCTGAAGCCAACAAGGCTTTCGCCCATTACCGCTGGTAACCGACGATGCCCAGGGAAACATCACTCGCTCGCACGCGCAACATCGGCATCATGGCCCACATTGATGCCGGCAAGACCACCACGACCGAACGCATCCTCTTCTATACCGGCATCACCTACAAGATCGGTGAAGTTCACGAGGGCACGGCGGTCATGGACTGGATGGAGCAGGAACAGGAACGCGGCATCACGATCACGTCGGCCGCGACGACTTGTTTCTGGCGCGAGCACCGCATCAACATCATCGATACGCCCGGCCACGTCGACTTCACCGCCGAAGTGGAGCGCTCGCTACGCGTCCTCGACGGCGCGGTGGCGGTGTTCGATGCCGTCGCCGGCGTCGAGCCGCAGTCGGAAACGGTGTGGCGCCAGGCCGACAAGTACCGCGTGCCGCGCATCTGCTTCGTCAACAAGATGGACCGCATCGGCGCGGACTTCAAGCGGACCTTCGAGCAGATCGTCAGCAAGCTCGGTGGCAATCCGGTCGCGATCCAGCTGCCGATCGGCAGCGAGGACCGCTTCCTCGGGGTGGTCGACCTCGTTCGCATGAAGTCGATCACCTACAAGGACGAAACGATGGGCGCCGACTATATCGTCGGCGAGATCCCGGCTGACATGCTCGAGGATGCCAGGCACTTCCGCGAGCAGCTGATCGAGAAGGTCAGCGAGGCCGACGACAAGATTCTCGAGAAGTACCTGCACGGCGAAGAGGTCACCGAGGCGGAAATCAAGGCGGCGTTGCGCAAGCGGGTCAACACCTCGGTGCACACGACCGGCGAGAAATCCGAACCGGCGTTCGTGCCGGTCATCTGCGGCTCCGCCTTCAAGAACAAGGGCGTGCAGCTGCTGCTCGACGCGGTTGTCGACTACCTGCCGTCGCCGATCGACGTGCCGGCCATCAAGGGCTTCAATCCCGACAAGGGACCGGACGAGATCGTCGAGCGCCCATCGGCCGATGACGCGCCGTTCTCGGCGCTCGGGTTCAAGATCATGACCGACCCGTTTGTCGGTCAGCTCACGTTCATCCGCGTGTATTCGGGGGTCATGACGGCCGGTTCGACGGTCTTCAATTCGACCAAGCAGAAGTCCGAGCGTCTCGGCCGCCTGCTGAAGATGCATGCGAACAAGCGCGAGGAAATCAAGGAAGTTTACGCCGGTGACATCGCCGCCGCGGTTGGTCTCAAGACCGTGACCACCGGCGACACGATTTGCGATGAGAAGAACCCGGTGGTGCTCGAGTCGATGAGCTTCCCCGAACCGGTCATCTCGCTCGCCATCGAGCCGAAGACCAAGGCGGACCAAGAAAAGCTTGGTCATGGCCTCGGCAAGCTGATGGCGGAAGACCCGACCTTCCGCGTGAAGACGGACCAGGCCACTGGCGAAGTCGTTATCGCCGGCATGGGCGAGCTGCACCTCGAGATCATCGTCGACCGCCTGAAGCGCGAGTTCAGCGTCGAAGCGACGGTTGGCCGTCCGCAGGTGGCTTACAAGGAGACGCTGACCCGTGCCGCCGATGGCGAGATGAAGTACGCGAAGCAGACCGGTGGCCGCGGCCAG
The DNA here is from genome assembly GCA_013817065.1 of Acidobacteriota bacterium. Taxonomy (GTDB): domain Bacteria; phylum Acidobacteriota; class Vicinamibacteria; order Vicinamibacterales; family 2-12-FULL-66-21; genus JACDCA01. Next base: position 581 of record JACDDJ010000373.1, on the reverse strand, counting down.
TACGGTCACGTGAAGCTGCACCTGTATCCCGGCGAAGTGGGCACGGGTTACATCTTCGAGAACAAGACGACCCAGGGCTCCATTCCGAAGGAGTTCATCAAGCCGGTCGACGAAGGCATCAAGGAAGCGCTCACGCGCGGCGTGCTCGCCGGCTACCCGGTTGACGACGTCCGCATCGAGCTCTACGACGGTTCGTACCACGACGTCGACTCGTCGGAAATGGCGTTCAAGATCGCCGGCTCCATGGCGTTCCAGGATGCCGCGAAGAAGGCCAAGCCCGTCCTGCTCGAGCCGGTGATGCGCGTGGAAGTCGTCGTGCCGAAGGAGCACATGGGCGACGTCATGGGCAACCTGTCGAGCCGCCGCGGCGCGATCCAGTCGCAGGAAGACCGTGGCGGCACGCAGATCATCAACGCCCGCGTGCCGTTGTCGGAAATGTTCGGCTACGCGACCGACCTCCGTTCCCGGACGCAGGGCCGCGCGACCTACTCGATGCATTTCGATCGCTACGAGCCGGCGCCGAACCACGTCAGTGAAGAAGTCGTCGCCCGCATGCAGGGAAAGGCGTAGGCCTTCCGGCC
>JACDDJ010000020.1:13212-16502 GCA_013817065.1 Acidobacteriota bacterium | reverse complement strand
CGCCACTGTCAGCCTGTAAGAATCCCCCTCCGGCGTGATTGCGGTAATCGAGCCGGTTGCGTCCACGTGGCCCTGCACGAAATGTCCGCCGATCCTTGCGTCAGCGCGCATCGAACGTTCGAGATTCACTGTCGATCCTGCCACGAGTGAGCCGAGTGTCGTGACCCGTGCGGTCTCGGGTGCAACGTCGGCGTCCATCGCGTCTCCTTCGGTCCCCACCACCGTCAGGCATACCCCATTCACCGCGACGCTCTCACCGAGCGCGAGTTCCCCGGCAAGTGAGGTGCTGATGCGGACCCGAAAGCCCGACGAGGTCGGCTTCACGTCCGCAACGTGCCCGAGGCTTTCAATCAGCCCTGTGAACATAACCTTCAAGGAGAACGTCGTCGCCGAGGTGCCGGGAATCCTGCCAGGTGATGCGGGACGAGTTCCTGATCGTCCCATCAAGCCAGGGCAGGCCGGCGTCACCGATCGTGCGAGGGGCCACAAGTATCTGGACGCGGTCGACCAGGTCCGCGTCCCAGAACGCGCGGTGCAGCGATGGTCCGCCTTCGACAATGACGGAGGACGTGCTGCACGCGCCGAGCGCCGCGACGGAAACGTCGAGGGAGCGGCCGCTGTCGATCACCTGGATCGTGGCCCCAGCGTTTTCCAGTGCCGCGAGGCCAGCAGGATTCGTCGCGACGCCCTGCGGGCTGGTCACGATTATGACGGGGCCCTCTCCGAGGGTCCAGAAGAGACGAGCCGCAGGCGGCGTTCGCAGGCGTGAATCATAGACAACGCGTGTCAGAGGACGATGACGATAGGCCACGCGCGCGGTCAGCATCGGGTCGTCCGCGAGGACGGTCCCAGAGCCAACGGCCACGGCGTCCACCTCGGCGCGTTCACGGTGGACATATCGATTCGCATTCGCTCCTGTCAGAAGCGTCCTGACACCCTGGCCCGCCGACACCATGCCGTCCTCGCTGATCGCAACCTTGATCGTGATGAACGGCCGCCGGCGGCGCACAATCGAGAAGAACGGCGCGTTCAGCTTTGCGGCCTCCTCCGCAAGTACCCCGGAGGTTACCTGGAGTCCTCTCGCCCGCAGGAATCGATTGCCTCCGCCGGCAATCGGGTGTGGCTCCTCGTTCGCGACGACGACTCGAGCGATGCCGGCCGCTGCCACGAGTGGTGCGCAGGGACCAGTACGGCCGACATGCGCGCACGGCTCCAGCGTGCAATAGAGCGTGGCGCCACTCGATCGATCGGCGGCGTCGGCAAGAGCGTGAACCTCCGCGTGCGGACCGCCGGCGAATTCGTGCGCGCCGCGACCGACGATCACACCGTCACTATCGACGACCAGCGCACCGACCATCGGGTTGGGTGAGGTTCGTCCACGGCCTCGTGCCGCGAGCGCCAGCGCTTGCCGCATGTAGAACGCGTCGCGATCAGCGGCCATCGATGAAGCCGGTCCGTGTCCGCAGACTACGAAGGCCGGTCGCCAAAATCCTTCACTTCGAACAGCGCCTGCACATACTCGTCCGCGGAGAACGGGATCAGGTCGTCAATCCCCTCCCCGACCCCGACGTATCGGATCGGCAGCTTCAGGTCGTGGGCGATCGCGATCACGATGCCGCCTTTGGCCGTGCCGTCCAGCTTGGTGAGGATGATGCCGTTGACGCCCGCGACCGCCATGAATTCCCGTGCCTGCGCCAATCCATTCTGGCCAACCGTGGCATCGAGAACCAGGAGGACTTCATGGGGCGCGTCGGCAACTTCCTTGGTGGCAACCCGTCGAATCTTGTCCAGTTCCGACATCAGGTTGACGCGGGTGTGCAGGCGTCCTGCTGTGTCCACCAGCACCACGTCCCGGCCGCGCGCCTTGGCGGCGACGAGTGCGTCGAAGACCACTGCCGCCGGATCGGCACCGGTGCGGGCGCGCACCATGTCGACTCCGGCGCGGTTCGCCCAGATCTCCAACTGCTCGACGGCCGCGGCGCGAAATGTATCGGCGGCGCAGATCATCGGGACGCGTCCCGAATCCTTGATCAGGCGCGCGAGTTTACCGACGGTCGTGGTCTTCCCCGTCCCGTTCACGCCGACGATCATCACCACGTGCGGCTTGTGGTCCTGCGAGATCGGACGCTCCGCCGCCCGCAGAATGGCGTGAATCTCCTCTGTCACGAGCGATCGAAGCGACTGCCCGGTGCGACGCTTCGCCTTCACGGCCTGGACGATCTGATCGGATGCCGCGACGCCGATGTCGGCGGAGATCAGGGCCTCCTCCAACGCCTCCATGGTTTCGAGATCGACCGGGCGGCTGCGGCGATCCGGCTCGTCGGCGCGGTTGACCACTTCGTCGAACCGCTCGACGAACTGCTCCTTGGTGCGCGTCAGCGACTGCTTGATACGATCGAAAAATCCCATGAATTAACCGTCTACCTCCGCGCGCTGCCGGCGGCCCATCAGGGCCTCTACGGCGTCCAATGGCGAACACTGCCCATCGATCACTGCCTGCATCTGCGCCGCGATCGGCAGTTCGATGCCGTGCCTGGCGCCGAGCGCCAGTGCGGCGCGGGTCGTCCGCACGCCCTCGGCGACCATCCGCGTACTGCTCAGAATCTCGTCCAGTGATCGTCCCTGCCCGAGCGCGACGCCTACCTGGCGGTTCCGGCTCAGACTTCCGGTGCACGTCAAAACCAGGTCACCCAAACCGCTCAGCCCGGCGATGGTGTCGCGTCGTCCGCCCTCGGCGAAGGCAACTCTCGAAATCTCGGCGAGACCACGGGTAATCAGCGCCGCGAGCGTGTTGTGACCGAGACCCAGCCCCTCGCTTACACCGGCCGCAATCGCGATGACGTTCTTCAGTGCGCCGCCGATTTCGACACCGGCCACATCGTCGTTCACATAGAGCCTGAGGCCCTGGCCGCGGAAGTGTTCTTGAACCGCGGCGGCCGCGGTCGGGTCCGTGGAGGCCGCGATCATCGCAGTCGGCAGACCACGCGCGGTTTCCAGCGCAAAGCTTGGCCCGGACAGGACGACGACGCGGCAACAACCGGCGGTCTCGCCTTCGATGACCTGCGACATCCGCTGGAGCGAGTCGACTTCGATGCCCTTCGTAGCACTGACGAGGACGGCGTCGCGCAGAAACGGTGTCGCGCGCTTCACGACCGCGCGGAACCCGTGTGACGGGACGGCGACGACGACGAAACGAGCGCCCGAGAGCGCCTCGTCGAGCGAAGCGGTCGCCGCGATCCGGCGGTCAAGCTGAATGCCGGGCAGATATTGCGTGTTCGCGCGTGAGGCTC
>JACDDJ010000020.1:0-13202 GCA_013817065.1 Acidobacteriota bacterium | reverse complement strand
CGCAATTCCTCGACAAACATTTCGTCACGAGCCCAGAGGCGGACGTGATGTCCCGCGTTCGCGAGGTGGACGGCGAGCGCCGTCCCCCAACTTCCCGCGCCGAGGACCGCGGTCGCCTTCATGCGCGGACCCCCATGCGCCGCTCTGTACCGCGGCGCAGGCGCGACCAGTTGGTCCGGTGCCGGAAGAGGATGAGGATCGCGGTGCCGGCAGCGACCAGGATCACCGGCAGCGGCGCGCCGACGATCCAGGCGGCCGGCGGCAGTGCGAGCGTCGCGGCGATCGACGCCAGCGAGACGTAGCGCGTAATCCACGCGATGATGAGGAACAGACCGGCTGCCATCGCGGTCGCTCCGGGTGACAGGACGGTGAAGACGCCGGCGGCCACGGCGACACCTTTACCACCGTGGAACCGCAACCACACGGGATAGACGTGGCCAACGACAGCCGCCGCGCCGGTGAGTGCGATGAGCGCGGTGCCGCCCGCGAGCATGTGCGCAATCGCCACCGCGCCAATTCCCTTCGCCACGTCCAGGGACATGACGATGACCCCGCGCCAGGGCCCCGTCGTGCGCAGGACATTGGCGGCGCCAACGTTCCCGCTGCCGGCGATGCGGACGTCGATGCCTTTAAGGCGCGCCAGCAGGTACGCGAACGGAACGGAGCCGGCCAGGTACCCGAGGAGGATCGGGAGCATTACGTCAATGGTACTCGCAGCAGGGGCTCGTACGCTGCCCCGGACGGGGACGTGCGGCTGCGAAAGACGATCAGGTGATCGATACGGCATCCCCCGGCGTCGGCCTGCTCGTGCGTGACCGCGTGACGGAGTGCGGCGCGGGCGGCGCCCTGCGGCGGCTCTTTGAGGCGGGCGATCGTCAGGTGCGCGGAGTAGGCCCGGCCCTCAGGTCTGAAACCCCACGGCTGAAGCCGAGCCCCCACTTCCTCGTGCAGCAGCGCCAGCCCTTCCAGACCCTTTGTGACGCCCATCCAGAGCACGCGCGGCGGTCCCGACGGCGGAAAGGCGCCGAACCCGGACACGTGAAGGTCGAACGGCGGCATCTGGATCGGAGGGCCAAGCGCGTCGAGGACCGCGCCGGCCCGCGGATCCGACACTTCGCCAAGAAACCAGACGGTCAAGTGCATGTGGCCCGGAGGGATCCAGCGGATCCCGCGGGACGCACCGACGTGTTCAAGCCGCTCGCGCAGCTGTTCGGCGCCGCGCGCAGCGCCCGTCCTCACCTCGTCCGATGGATGTGCAGCAACAAACAGACGCACGGCTCAGGGACGCGCCGCAGAAGCTGCGAGCAGGATGCGGCGAACGCCTTCGATGGCGGTCTGTGTCGCCTGGAACCGCACCATGTCGCGGCCACCGGGGAACACATGCGTGCGGACCGAAAGCGGATGGCCCGTGACGCGCGTCGCGATGACAACGGTGCCGACAGGCTTGGCGTCAGTGCCACCTGACGGCCCGGCAATCCCTGTGATCGCCACGCACACATCCGCCTGCGTTCTGTCGTGAACACCGTCCGCCATGGCGGCGGCTGTCGGTTCACTCACTGCACCGTGAGTCTCGATCGCTGCCTGATCGACGCCGAGCAGTTGAACTTTGAGCTCGTTGCTGTAGGCGACAACCCCGCCGCGAACGTACCCTGAACTGCCGGCGACATCAGTCATCCGCGCCATCAGCAAGCCGCCCGTACACGATTCCGCGGCAGCAAGTGTGAGTCCGCGCGCCTGCAGCAGCTCCCCGACTACGTGCGGCAGCTGCCGTCCGTCGGTGCTGAACGCAAAAAGCCCGAGAGCCTTCACCAGTTCGCCACGGGCATCATCGAGAGTCGCCTTCGCACCCACTGCGTCGCCTGAACGCAGCGTCAGGTGCAACTCAACTTGTCCTGGCGTTGCGAGGACCGTCGTCTCGATCGGCTCGGGAGCATCGCGCCAGCGAGCGTAAAGCGGCTGCGTGAGCTCCTCGACGTGCGATTCCGATAATCCCGTTGTAAAGATCGAGACGCTGTGGAGGCGCGCCAGGCCGGCACGGGCGCCAAGCAAGCCGTCCGGCTGACAGAGCGCGTTCAACATCGGTTGCAGCTCGCGCGGCGGGCCTGGAAGAAGGAGCGCGATCTTCTCTCCGGCGATGATGAACAAGCCTGGTGCGGATCCGTTCGGGTTGTTCAGCGCGGTAGCGCCTTCAGGCACCATGGCCTGCTTCCGATTGAGCGCCGGCATCACCATCCCGCGTCGTGCGAACCGATTGCGGATCCCCGCGGTAATCGCCTCGTCTTCTGACATGGGGATTCCGAGCGCGTCGGTCACCGCCTCGCGCGTCAGGTCATCGTCAGTGGGCCCAAGTCCGCCAGTGACGACGACGAGGTCGCTTCGAGTGATGGCGAGTGCAAAGAGATCTCTGAGCAGGGCTCGATCGTCGCCGACAACGGCTTTGGCCTTTAGCAAAATGCCCAACGATGCAAGCGTGCGGGAGATGAAGAGCGAGTTGGTGTCGAGCCGCGTGGAACCGAGGAGTTCGCTTCCGACCGCGATCACTTCCGCGCTTCGCAGCTCGAAGGTCATGCGATCCAGGCTGGCAGCCACCAGAGCAGCAGCCGCAGCGAGAGGTTGGCATACACCGCCGCCATCGCGTCGTCTGCCATCACGCCGAGGCCGCCGTGCAGTTGTTCGAACCGTCCCGCGGGATAAGGCTTGATCACGTCGAAGACGCGAAAGAGCAAGAAGCCGGCGAGGATCCCGGACCATCCGAGGTTCGGGATGAATGCGAGCGTCATCAGCATGCCGACGACTTCGTCCATCACGATCGGGCCAGGGTCGACGCCACCGAAGTATCGTTCCGCCGTGGTTCCTGCCCACACGCCGACCGCGAAGAGGCCAAGGATGATCCCGACTTCCACGACCGGCGAGCCGGTCCACCAGACCAGCGCGTAGAACAGCAGTCCGGCCGCGGACCCCACCGTCCCTGGCGCGAAGGGGAAGTAGCCGCAGTATCCAACCGTCGCGATGAAGACAGCGAGCCGAGTCACGCTTTCACAACACGAGTGTGGGCGAGGCGGTCGTGAACGCCTCTGCGCTCGCTGCCGATCAGCACGGGCAGAAAGCCGAGGCCGGCGGGCAGGGCCGAGAGCAGATAGCCAAGAGCCCTGAGGGCTGACGGACCGACCGGGACCCGGTCCGTCCATGCACCTTCCTCCGAAGTCACAACCCGGATCCCGGTGAGCATCTTACCGATCGTCTGACCGCCGACGGCGGTAAAGGCCGCGACATAGCCGCCATTGAGCAGCGCCAGGAACGCAGCAAATGGCACCACAGGAATCGCTGCCGCATCGGCGAGCTCGAGGCCGCAGATCCTGAGCGTGAGGCGAAGGACGATGACGTCCATGCCGATGAGCAGGCCGAGGTCGATAACGGCAGCGAGGATCCTTGGGAGAATGGGCGCGACCTCGGCGTGTGCCGCCGCACGCACCGGGGCGGTCCGATGAACCGGTGCAGCCCGCTGCACCGGCGCCACATCGTCGTCGTCGAACGGTTCCTCTGCGTCCGCGTCCTCGTCCTCCTCATAGTCGTCCTCGAGATCGAGGTCCCGCTCGAACTCTTCGAAGACAGGACGGTGAGGCTGACGAGGAGGTGGGACGACTGTGGACTTACGCACCGAGACCGGCGCTCGCGGTACCGCGGGAAGCTTGACGAGCGGCGCGTCATCGTCCCGGCTGCCGCTGTGGAACAGAGGAAGCTCGCCCGACCCGACCCGGTTTGTCGACTGTTCACGCCGCGGATCCGCAGGCGGTGGCGTGCGGCCGGAGCGCGGGGGCGGAGCCGGCCCGGCGATCGGGGGATCGAGGTCCGCGAGGGAAAGGTCCGCCAGCGGACCTGAGGGCTCGTCTGTCCGGATGGGCAAGTCGAGAACGTCCTCGTCCACCGATAGCGAGAACTCGTATCCGCAGTTGCGGCAACGCTCGCCGTTATCGAAGCTTATGTACTGACACTTCGAGCATCTCATGGACGGCGGGACTCGAGGTCGCTGGGCGGGCGCTGACCGGAGCGAGCGGCCGCCAGGAGTTGTCGCTGGATCAGGGCAGTCAATGCGTCGGCCCGTGGCCGCAACGGATCGCCGCCCGGAACGGCTGCGAGGGCGGCAAGCGCGTCGTGAAGCTGGCCGCGCACGCGCAGCGATTCACCGCGGGATAGCGCCACCTCGGCGATGGACGGCACCGGCAACGCCGCCTTCAGCGTCGACGATGAGCGCACGTCGGCGGCTGGAAAGAGCCAGCTCACGACGCCATCTTGCACGAGCAGGCCGAGCGCCACTGTCGCGAGGAGCAGCCCGGCCAGGACGCCTGCGCCGATCCAGCGCCACCGTGCGAAGGCCACGGCAGGAGGGCTCGGCCGAACGGCTGCGACGCGTGACTCAGGACCGCGACGGACTCGCCCCGGCGCGGTCGCGAGTTCGACCCGTTCGATGCGCGCAAGAAGAGCGAGGGCTTCATCCGATGAGGCGCCGTGCTCCACCGCGGAAGCGACGAGGCGGCGGGCCGCTTGCGCATCTCCGCTATAGAAAGCCGCGTTCCCCGTGTGCAGCAGTTCGTCACCCTTTCGCTGCCGTTCGGCGACGGCACTGCGCGCACGTTCGATGTAGGCCCGCGCCCGTGCGTGACCGCGGTCGATGAACAGCACCCGCGTCCACACGTTGATCGCGAGTTCGTGTTGTTCGGAAAAGTAATGATCGAGCCCCGCGAGCAGGAGCTCTTCGATGCGTGCGTCACGATCGCGTTCTGGCACGTCTGCCTGGGCGGGCAGACGGTCTGAACGGAGCGAGTCGGTCATGTCGTGTGAATTATAGTCTTGCCATGGCCATTATCGAGTCGATTCCGAACGTCAGCGAAGGTCGCCGTCCGGAGATCATCAGGCGTTTGGCAGAGGCTATCACGCGAACTCCCGGCGTCCGGCTCCTCGACTCGACGGCCGATGCGTCGCACAACCGCTCGGTGTTCACCATCGTCGGTGACGCCCCGTCGCTGAAAGTCGCGACACTGGCCCTCTTCGAGGTTGCGGTTGAGGCGATCGACCTGCGCACCCACAAGGGTGAACATCCGCGCCTCGGCGCCGTTGACGTCGTCCCGTTCGTGCCGATCGAAGGCGCGACGACCGAAGATTGCGTCGCGCTGGCAAAGGATGTGTCCGCCACCGTCGCGGAGCGCTTCGCGCTGCCGGTGTTTCTCTACGAGGACGCGTCGAAGAACCCGGCGCGCAAGAACCTGGAGGATATCCGCCGCGGAGAGTTCGAGGGTCTCGCGGCAAAGATGGCCACACCGGGCTGGACGCCTGATTTTGGTCCGGCGCAGCCGCACGAATCAGCCGGCGCGTCAATCATTGGCGCACGGATGCCGCTCATCGCCTACAACATCAACCTGAACAGCGACCGGCTGGATGTCGCGAAGAAGATCGCCGCGGCCGTCCGGCACAGCAGCGGCGGAATGCGCTTCGTGAAGGCCATGGGCGTCATGCTCGAAGACCGCAAGATCGCGCAGGTATCGATGAACCTGACCAACTATCAGAAGACGCCGGTCTTCCGCGTGTTCGAGATGGTGAAGCGCGAGGCGGAGCGTTACGGGGTGACGATCCTGGAGAGTGAGATCGTCGGCCTGGTCCCGTCAGCGGCGCTGCTTTCGAGCGCCGAGTACTACCTGCAGATCGAGGGCTTCAGCGCGAACCAGGTGCTGGAGAACAAGCTGAGAACGGCCGAATAGAGGGGCTTGACCATCTACCATCTTCCATCCGTCATGCGCTCTCCTCTTCCCGCCGTGACGGAATGATGCCGAAGCCTTTCATCTTGCGGTAGAGGTTGCTGCGCTCCACGCCCAGGACCTCCGCCGTGCGGGAGATATTCCCCGCCTGTGCGGCAAGCGCCTTCAGGATGTAGTCGCGCTCGAAGCGATCCCGTGCTTCGTGCAGTGTCACGACCTCTTCGGTCGTGGTCGTGACATCACGAACGCTGCGACCATCGAGGAAGGCGAGGTCCTCCAGCGTGATGACTTCGCCGGGCACCATGATGATCAGGCGCTCGATGACGTTGCGAAGTTCGCGGACGTTACCCGGCCATCCGTAGCTGCGCAGGCCGGTCGCCGCGCCGGTGTCGAGACGCTTCGGACGTCGGCCATACTCCCGCGCCAGTTCAGCCATGAAGTGATCGGCAAGGACGGGGATGTCGGAGTCACGGTCGCGCAGAGACGGCACGTACACGGGGATGACGTTGAGGCGGAAGTACAGGTCCTCGCGGAAGCGTCCGGCGCGGATCTCGGTCGGCAGGTCTTTGTTCGTTGCTGCCAGCACACGGACATCGACCTTGACCGTGTTGGTGCCACCCACCGGCTCCACCACCTGTTCCTGCAGCGCACGAAGGACCTTCGCCTGCGTCTTGAGCGTCATGTCGGCGATCTCGTCGAGGAAGAGCGTCCCGCCATCGGCGAGCTCGAACTTGCCGCGACGATCGGCGACCGCGCCGGTGAAGGCGCCCTTCATGTGGCCAAAGAGCTCACTCTCGATCAGCTCCTCGGGGATCGCCGCGCAATTCAGTTCGATGAACGGCGCGTTCCGTCGCCGGCTGAGACCATGGATACTCCGCGCGACGAGCTCCTTGCCGGTGCCGTTCTCGCCGAAGATCAGCACGCGCCCATTCGTGGGAGCCGCCATCGCGATCTGTTCGCGCAACTGCCCCATCGCATAGCTCTCCCCCACCATCGTCAAACGCTTGTCGACGGTAGCTCGTAGAGCGCGGTTCTCGGCCTCGAGCCGGCGCTGTCTGACGGCGTTACCGATCACCAGCACGGTCTTTTCCAGCGACAGTGGTTTCTCGACGAAGTCATACGCGCCGAGCTTGATGGCGCGAACCGCGGACTCGATGTTCCCGTGCCCGGAAATCATCACGACCGGAGAATCGACGCGACGGTGCCGGAGCTTCTCGAGCGTGGCCAGGCCGTCCATGCCCGGCAGCCAGATGTCCAGCACGATGACGTCGAACGCGGCTCGGATCACGCGATCGAGGCAGGCTTCGCCACTCTCGACCGCTTCAACGGCATACCCTTCGTCGCGAAGGACGCCGCCGAGGGCGCTGCGCACACCAGCCTCATCGTCCACGATCAGGACGGTGGGCCTCATGAATCGGTCCCTCTGGTCTTCAACATGGCAACTCGATGTTGAAGATCGTACCCGACGGGACGTTATCGGCGACGTCAATAGCGCCACCGTGTTCGGCAATGATCCGCCTGACGATGGCCAGGCCCAGTCCACTGCCGCGCCGTTTGGTCGAGTAGTACGGCATGAACAACTTGTCACGATCCTCGGGCGGGATGCCGGGACCGTTGTCGGCGATCGTCACCCGCACGACACCGTTGACCGGGTCGTGATGCGTTCCGATTTCGATTTCAGGCGCGTGGCCATCGGGCCGCGGACCAGCGGCGGCGCCGCCCAAAGCCTCGACCGCGTTGTCGACAAGATTGATCACTACCCGGCGGATCTGTTCCGCGTCGATCCGAACGAGCGGAACGCCTTCGCCCAATCGGCAGTTGAGCGTGATGTGCTTGAACAACCCGGCGTAGAGCGACATCGTTTCGGTCAGCACCACATTGAGATCGGTCGGCGTCGCCTTCGGCGCCGGCATGCGCGCGAACTGCGCGAACTCGTCCACCAGTGCCTTGAGCGAGTCGACCTCGGTGACGATCGTGGAGGTGCACTCGTCGATCAGGGCTCGGGCGTTTGGGGGTGCAGACGCGAATTGCCGGCGCAGGCGCTCCGCGCTCAACTGGATGGGCGTGAGCGGATTCTTGATCTCGTGTGCCAGCCGTCGCGCCACGTCACGCCAGGCGGCCACCCGCTGCGTCCGGATCAACGGCGTCACGTCGTCGAACACCAGGACGGTGCCGGCAGGTGAACCGTCGCTTGCCGGCAACAGTGTCGCGGCGGCGGCGAGGTGCACTTCCCTGCCGTCGCGTGCCAGGGCGATCTCCTCCGCCGGCGGCGCAGCGGCACCATTACGCGCGCGCTGGATGATCTGCCATAGCGGGCGCAGGTCGTCCCGCTCGAACACTGCGGCAGCCTGCTCGCCAACCGCGTCCGCGGGGACACCGAGCAAGCGGACCGCGGCGGTGTTGAGCGTTTCGATCTGCCCTTCCGGTCCAATCGAGACGACACCGGTTGCGATGCGCTCGAGGACGGTTTCGATGTACTGCCGGCGCTCCTCGACCTCGACGTGCTTCTGCTCGAGGTCCAGCTTCGATCGTTCGAGCTTGCGCTGACTCGCGGCGAGCGCGCCAGCCATGGTGTTGAACGCCTCGACCAGCGAGCCGAACTCGTCGCGCGTCTCGGGCTCGATGCGGTGATCCAGTCGACCGGCGCCAATCTCGCGAGCGCCAGCCGCCAGCAATTGGATCGGACGGGTGATGCGTTTAGCGAGGTACATCCCGATCCAGGTTGCGCTGATCAGGATCATCAGCGTCATCATCAGGAAAATCGACAGGTATACGCCTTCGAGCGCAGGCCGCATGACCAGGAGCTGTGTGTAGCCTTCGTATGCTTCGGTGATCCGCCGCGAATTCTGCGCCAGCGCGCCGGAGAGCAGGTGGCTCACAATCACCACCCCCAGCGGGCTGCCCGACGCGTCTCTGACGAGAACGCCCGCCCGCACCAGTTCGCCGCCTTCGACTGGATCGTGGGCGGTGACGTCGCTGCTGCCCGATGCGATCCGGGCGGCGAGCCGGTCCGCCGAACCGCGGCTCTTCAACCGAGCCAGCGTCGGCGACTCCACCGCCACTACGGCGCGAGGGGCCGCGCCTGCCTGAACGCGGTAAACCTCCACCAGTGCGACGCGCCCCTCTCGGACGTCGCCTTCGATCGCTCTCCGAATCTGCGCCACTTCGCCGGCGCGGAGCGCGTCGAGCGGCACCGCGCGGGCAATACGAGCCGCATGGGCGGCGACGTCCGCCTGCCGCTCGTCGTAGTAGCCCACTGCGATGTCCTTTGCCGACGACATCACCTTCTCAACCGGATCGGCAAACCATCGTGCCGTGCTGTTGCGAATCAACTGGCCACCGACCAGGAGCACCAGCACCGAGGGAACAATCGTGAGCCCCAGGAGCGCCAGGACCAGCTTGGCGCGGAATCGCGAGAATGGCAGTCCGCGCCGTCTCTCGACCACCAGCTTGACGATATTGCGCGCCAGCACGAAGGCCAGTGCGATGAGCATCATCAAGACGCCGGCGGAGAGCGCGTAAACGACCACCTCGGTGAGGAAATCCGGGTTCATCTCTGCCGACTGGTCGGCAAGGATACTCATGCCGACGAGCGCGGCGATGAGGGCGACGATCCCGAGGAGAATCAGGCGTGGATTGTCGCGCAGTGGCCGCCGTGGGGCAGGAGCCTGTCGCACCGCCCCCTTGCGGACCGGGAGCGTCGGGCGAGTGTCAGTGACGGGGGGCATTGGCGCGATCAGCTGGCGGAGCTACTCCTTGGCATTCAGCAGGTCCTTCAGCTCGGTCATGAACTCGCCGATGTCGCGGAAGTGGCGGTAGACCGAGGCGAACCGCACGTAGGCAACCTTGTCGAGCGTCCGCAGTTCATTCATGACGAAGGCCCCGACCTCCTCGGTACTCATCTCCCGCTCGGGTTTCTCCTGGAGCGCCGATTCGACGCGGTCGGCGACGGCTTCGAGTGAAGCGACGCTCACCGGGCGCTTCTCGCACGCCTTGAGAAGCCCGGCCATCAGCTTCTGCCGTTCGAAGCGTTCGCGGCTGCCGTCTTTCTTGACGACCATGTAAGGGATCTCGTCGATCCGCTCGTAGCTCGTAAAGCGCCGTCCGCACCCGAGGCACTCCCGACGGCGGCGGATCACCTCGCCCTCCTTGCTTTCGCGGGAGTCGACGACCTTGTCCCCGAGGTGCGCGCAAAATGGACACTTCATCGCGATGTCGCTCCCGTCCCCTTGACTTGCGTCGCGCCGGGCTCCTGCTCAGATGCCTGCGCAATCTTACGAACTCCGCTGAAGGTGAGACCGTCCTGTGCCATGTAGAAAAGCCCCAGCGCGGTTACCGGCACGAACGAGATGGCATGGAGGACGATCGCGCCGCCCACTGCCTGGTCCGGTGATGCGGCGAAAAACGTCTCGACGCAGATCTGGTAGGCCGCGTGGAATCCGCCGATCGCGCCGGGTGTCGGCATCGCGACTCCGACCACCAGCAACGTCATCACGAGGAACGAACCCGTGTACGGGAACGTAATATGAAACGCCTGAGATGTCAGCCAGATCCCGGCGGCGATCGACATCCACAGCGGGAACGACAACACGAGTGCTATGGCGAGGCGCCCGGGCTGACGCATCACGGCAAGCCCCTGGGCAAAGGCCTCGACGAATTGTGCGAGCAGGCGCGCGGCCCGGGCCGGCAGGATCGCTTCGACGCGGCCAGCAGCGCGGCCAAGCCGCTCGGGATGCCCGGCCAATGCGAACAGGAAGCCGAGGCCGACGACCGAGGCGCCTGCCGCCACGCTGCCCCAGAATTTGACGTGCGCGAACTTGTCGGCATCGCCCGAGACCACACCGGCCGGTATCGTCAGCACGAAAAAGCCGAACATCAGCAGGACGACGGCGAGATCGAGGAGGCGTTCGATGATAATCGTCGCGAACGCAGCAGTAGGCCGCAGCCCTTCGATTCGCGCCAGCAGGTAAGGCCGGATGACCTCACCGGCCCTGGGGACGAAGGTGTTGGCCGCAAAACCGATCACCGTCGTGCGGAACGCGTTCGAAAAACCCGCGCTTCCGATCGGCGCGAGCAGGGCCTGCCACCGCCAGGCGCGAAACAGGTAAGTCAAGAGCGTCGCCAGGACGGCCAGGATCAGCAGCCACGGATTGGCGCGGCGGGTCTCGGCCCAGACGCCGGCAACGTCGACGTCGCGGAAGAAAAAGGCCAGCAGACCCGCGGTGACAGCGAGAATAAGGATCGAGCGGCCCCGTGAACGCATGTGTTAGGTGACAAGTCTATGGGAAAACGTGAGTTATTGCTCGTCGTCGGGTTTGTGCTGGTGGGCGCACTCGTCTACCAGTTCACCGCGCCGCCGCCGGATCCGAGTGCAAGGGGCTTCTCGTTTTCCAGGATCATCGACAACATCCGTCGCGAGGTTCGCGGCAGACCCGAGTCTGCCGAGGTGACGCAGACATTCACCAGGCCGGCAGCCGAGGGCTTGACGGAGATCCGCGTTCGCATGCCGATCGGCGGGATTGCCGTGACGGGTGAAGACCGGACCGATATCAGCGTCGAGTTCCACGTGCGGTCGAACGGCTTCGACAAGGCGGAAGCCGAAAAGCTGGCAAAAGAGAGCACGTTGACGTTCGACGAAGCCGGCGGCGTGCTGGTCATCGCCACCACCAACTTCCCGGACGAGGGAACGCAACGGCCGACGTTGCGGCTGAAGGTCCCCTCTCGCCTCGCCTTCAAGGCGGACGCGAAGAACGGCGAGATGACGATCACCAATGTGGCCCTGGTCGCAATCGGGGTGTCGCGGGCCGCCACGACCATCACGAACGTGAAAGGCGCCGTCAGCCTCACCCAGCGCGGGTCGACCGCAACGATCAAGGACGTCGGATCCCTGAAGCTCACGACCGCGGCCGGCGCACGGGTCCGCGTCGGGCAGGTCCACGGCGACGTGACACTCTCGCTGCAAGGGGGCGAATTCCGCGGTGAAGGGTTCACCGGTGCTCTGGAAGTCGAGTCCAGGACCACAGATGTGCAGTTCGACACGGTCGATGGGTTGCGAGGTCCGATCCGGGTCAATGCAAATCTCGGCAAGGTGACCTTCAATGGACTGCAGACCGACGCACGGATCGACGGGCGCGAGACCGAAATCCGCGTGAGCATGGCGGCGCCGGCTCCGCTGGCCATCTACAACGAGGGCGAGGAGCCGATCGAGGTCGCGGTGCCGCCCGGCGGTTTCACGGTCGATGCCCTCAGCATCAACGGAAAGATCACCGTCGCCGGCGAGCTCGAGCAGGCGGGACTCCGGGTCGTCGCGCCACCCGGGGGCGAGCCTGCAGATAGTCGTCGAGAGACGCGGCTGAACGGCAGCATCAAGGGCGGCGGGCCGACGATCACTCTCCGCAGTCAGCGGGGAGACATCGCGCTGCGATCCAAATAGCAGCGCGACATGGCCGCGTCCGCCAGCGGATTTGAGTTTTGAGGATTGGAGTTGTAATCTTCACGCTCTTTCTTCGTGAGGCGCACTCAGTTGTCCACTTCTACTCCTGTCCTCGAAACAGCCCTTACGGGTCTTCAGCTGCACCGCCGCGGCAAGGTTCGCGACGTCTACGAAGTCGCGCTCGACTCAGGCGAGACCGCATTGCTGATGATTGCGACCGACCGCATCTCGGCGTTCGACTACGTGCTCGGCTCAGGCATTCCCGACAAGGGCAAGGTCCTCACCCAGCTCTCGGCGTTCTGGTTCGAACGGCTCGAGGGACTGGTGCCGCACCATCTTCTTGGGATCAACGTGGAGGACTTCCCCGCCGCCGCACGCCCGCACGCAGATGTCCTGCGCGGCCGCACGATGCTCGCGCGCATGACCCGTCCCCTGCCGGTGGAATGCGTCGCGCGCGGCTATCTGTCGGGGTCGGGCTGGAAGGAGTATCAGCAGACGGGTGCGGTTTGCGGGATCAAGCTCCCAACCGGCCTGCGCGAATCCGACCGACTGCCGGAACCGATCTTCACGCCAGCCACCAAGGCAGACACCGGACACGACGAGAACATCTCGTTCGAGCAGGCCGGCGAGATCGTCGGGCAGGACCTGATCACGCGACTGAGGGACCTCACGCTGGAGATCTATCGCCGCGGCTGCGAGCACGCCGAGTCGAAGGGCATCATCATCGCCGACACCAAGTTCGAGTTCGGCCTGGTGCGCGACGGCAACCCCGCCACCGACATCGTCCTCATCGATGAAGTGCTGACCCCTGACTCGTCGCGCTTCTGGCCGCGGGAGTCATACACGCCGGGCCATGGCGTCCCGAGCTTCGACAAGCAGTTCGTGCGTGACTACCTGGAGGACATCAAGTGGAACAAGCAACCGCCGGTTCCTTCTCTTCCTGACCCGGTGGTCCAGAAGACGCGAGAGAAGTACATCGAGGCGTTCCGCCTCCTGTCCGGTCGCGAGCTCATCTAAGA
>JACDDJ010000372.1 GCA_013817065.1 Acidobacteriota bacterium | reverse complement strand
TCGATCTTGCGGCGTCCAGGGGGCGACAGGCTTTGAGGACGCGCGTGCCGTTCGGTTGACGAGTGCGAACGCGGGTGCGCGTGTCGAAGGTGCAGGCGAGCGCTGACGTCCGGGCGCCATGATGGGGGGCGTCGGCGCGCGGCGATTCGAGGATCGGGGGTCGTGCCTGCGGCCATGTCTGGGTCAGGCGGCGTGGCGTTCGTACCGGTGATGCAGGCCACGTCTCGCAAGCGTCATTCCACGCGGCGCCGCGCGCCAAGCCGAGCGCAGCGGCCTCGCCGCCGTCCTCGCGAAAGGCCATAGAGAATCGCCTGTCGCGCGCGGTTTCACGGCTGAGCCGGCCAGCTCGCACCGGTTGACAACCTTCAGCGACCAACGCTACTGTCGCCCGCGCGAGCCAGCCGCGACTCTCCACTCGGGAAGCGCCGGGTGCGTCAGCGATGGCCGATTGATTCCCCAACCAAGGACGGTCCATGCCTCCCATCATGAAACGCATCTCCTTCGTAGCGTTCTTCTCTTTCTGCTTCCTCTTCGTCACCGGCGCGCACGCTGGGTCTGCGCAGAGCGCGCCTGAGTACCGCGCGCTCTGGGTCGAAACGTTCAACACCCCGCTCGGCACCCGCGCCGAGATCGACCGGGTGATCGCCTCGGCCGAGGCCGGTCGCATCAACGCGATCTTTGCCCAGGTGCGCCGCCGCGGCGACTCCTGGTATCTCGACACGCTCGAGCCGCTGACGCAGGTGGCGAACGTCGGCGAGCCCGACTCCTCGGGCCGGTGGACGCTCGATCCGCTGAAATACCTGATCGAGCAGGCGCACACGCGGGGAATCGAGGTGCACGCGTTCGTGATCATCGGGGCCGTCTACAACGCCCATCCGACGATCACGGGGTTACCGCGGGACCCGAAGCACGCCTTCAACCAGAACTTCTGGGACCGTTCCACGAGTGCGCTCTATCCGACAAGCGACCTTCGGCAGTGGTCCACACGCGCCCTGCCGCACAACGCAACGGGCACCACGTTCGACGGCCAGCGATTCGGCGCAGAGTGGTATATCGATTTCGGGCATCCCGCTGCGTCTGCCTACACCGTTGACGTCCTGACGCACCTCGTGCGGCAGTACGACCTCGACGGCATTCACCTCGATCGCATCCGCTACCCGGAGGCGCCCATCGATCAGCCCGCGGGCGGCATCGCGGCGTGGGGCATCAACGTCGGCTACAACGATACGAGTGTGAACCGCTTCAGAACAAGGTACGGCAGCGCCGCGACCTACTACACGACGGAAGACATCGGGAAGAACGTCAGCTCGGACGCTGCGCCCAGGCGGATCGGATCCGGTGACGTCGGCTACCCGAGAACGGGCGATTCCCTCTGGAACGACTGGCGGCGTGAACAGGTGACGAACTTCGCCCGCCGCCTGTATTTGAACGTGACCGCCGTGAAGCCGCGGATCAAGGTCTCGGCCGCCACGATCGCGTTCTGGACGGGACCGGTCGGCAGCGGAGGCTGGGAGCGCACCGAGGCGCACTACCGCGTCTTCCAGGACTGGCGGTCCTGGGTGCAGGAGGGGATCCTCGACCTCGCGACGCCGATGATCTACAAGCGGGAACACTCCGCGCTGGAGCGCACCCAGTATGACGACTGGCTGTCGTTCACGAAGACGCTGGCCGCCTCGAGCGGCCGGCAGTCGGTCGCCGGCCTTGGGGCCTACCTGAATGGCGTGGAGGGCACCCTGCGGCAGGCGCGCCGCGCCCTCGCGCGTGCGCCGTTCGAGACGGGGAACACGGCTGCTGACGGGGTCATCTTCTACGCGCTCGGGAGTACTGCCGGTACGACAGTGGGCAACAGCACCAGCGCGGCGGTGACGACGAATCCATTTTCATATCCCGCGGCGGGTCTGAACACGCCCAAACGGACCAACGACGATTTTTTCGCGGGCCTTACGACCAGTGCGGCACGCAGCGACTCGACGCTTTTCGAGGACCCCGCTTACCCCTCGCTGTTCGCAACGACCGTCCCGCCCCCCGACATGCCGTGGAAGACAGCGCCCACGCTCGGGCACGTGATGGGCTTCGCGCTTGACGCGGACGGACAGCCGCTCGACGGCGCCTTCGTGACACTCGTCCCGCGAAGCGTGGGCGCAGCGTCGAGGTCCGCACGCGCTGACGGCGGTGGCTTCTACGGAGTGGTGGGAATCGCCCCGGGCGCCTACAGCGGGCGCATCGTGCACGGCACGACACAGCTCGCTGTCTGCGAGTTCGCCGTGACGCCCGGCCACGTCGCTACCGCAAGTGCCCGGCCGGACGCCTCGGCGCCGGTGACCATGGCCACGATCGATCCGTCAGCCCCGGCGGGTGCGGGCGGCTGGTATCTCGACACCGTCCGCATCGCCCTCGATGCTGCGGATGACTGCAGCGGCGTCGCCAGCACCCACTACTCTCTCGACGGCGGCGCGACCTGGCAGCCGTATGCGGGTGGGTTCGCGGTCGCACAGGAGGGGACGACGGTCGTGCAGTATCGCTCGACAGATGCAGCGGGGAACACCGAGGCTGCGCAGTCGCTCACGGTGCGGATCGACAAGACGGATCCCACGGTCAGCGCGGCGGCCGATCCTCGTGAGCTCCGACCGCCGAACGGCCTCCTGGTGCCGGTCACGGTGAAAGGATCGGCGGCCGATGCTGTCTCTGGGCTGGCGAGCGTGACGTACGAGATCGTCGATGAGTACGGCATGCCGTTCGCCATTGCGCCGCGGGCGCTGTCTGGCGCGTCGGCGGCGTGGGCCGACAGCGTCGCGCTCGAAGCGCGCCGCGACGGCGCGGATCTCGATGGCCGCTTGTACCGCATCGTCGTCACCGTGCGGGACGAGTCGGGGCGCACATCAACGACAACGATCCGCGTGATCGCGATGCACGATCGGCGATAGGCGATGAGGCCGGGCGATCAGGGCAGGTCCTGGTCGTCCGGCACGACACGCCCCGGGGGTACGGGCTTTCCGTGATCCCATCTCGGCCAGAGGACTGAGACGAGAAGGGACTTCATGTACCGAGGCGGCACGTTGATGACCAGCCGGCGCGTGTGGCCACGCCCGCCACGCTTTTGCGTCTGCTCGCATTCGCTCACGCAGACCGAGTCCTGCCGGGCCGCCATTTCCTCAAGGAGCTCACAAGTTACGATCGCGGGGCCATCTGCAGGCCCCGAATTACGCGGATAGCAGCGCTATCCTGGCCCCGGGGCCGGGGGCTGACGCGCGATCAACTCCTGCATCGCTTCGGCGACCGCCGCTGCCTCGTTCCCAGCGATCAGGTGTACGAGGCCCGGCGCGATGCGCATAAGGGCAGGGACGCCGGCGCCGCGCAGCGACGCCTCGTCGATCGCTTGCGTGTCGGCGACGGTGACCCGGAGTCGGGTGATGGCGCACACCTCGACCTGTTTCAGATTCTGCAGTCCTCCGAGCCCGCGCGCGATCTCTGCGGCACGGCCGGCCATGTCTGGCCGTGCGTTCGGACGGACCGCCGCCGGAGATTCCGCGGTCCGCGGCGCTTCGGGCGACCGTGCTGAATCGGACGCGACATCAGCGTCGGAGCCGGCCGTACTCAGATAAACTTCGATGTCCGTCTTCAGGTTTTCGGACCGGGTGCCGAAAATCGCCTGCATGCCGCGGCCCACCGTCATCACGCCTGACGCGCCCAGCGCCTTCAGCCGATCAGGACGCGCCCGGGTCACGTCTCGCAGATCGACTCGGAGACGCGTGATGCACGCGTCGAGGCTCTGGATGTTGCCCCGGCCGCCAAACGCCAGGACAATCTCACGCGCGAGATTCGTCTGCCCGGTGGCAGGGGCTGACGCGTCGGCCTCTGCGGCCTCCTCGACCTCCCGCCCGGGCGTTTTCAAATTGCCCCGCTGGATCATGGTCGTAAAGATGCCGTAGTAGACGGCGGCCCAGATCGGCCGAGCCATAAATACCAGAGGCCGTGGGTCGACTTCGGGAACAGTACGACGAAGTCGATCAGTCCGTGCGAGAACGTCATGCCGTGCCGGATGCCCAGCTCGATGCAGAGGTAATACGCTGCCGAGGCGAGCACAGCGTGAATCGCGTACAGCAGCGGCGCCACGAACAGAAATGAAAACTCGATCGGCTCGGTGATGCCCGTGAGGAAGGATGTGAGCGCCGCGGAGACCATGATGCCTCCGACCTTCGCCCGGTTCTCGGGCCTGGCGGTGTGCCAGATGGCGATCGCGGCAGCCGGAAGTCCCCACATTTTGAACAGATAGCCGCCGGCAAGGTTCCCCGCGGTGGGATCCCCGGCGGCGTACCTGAAGATCTCGCCACGCAGGATCTTGCCGCTGGCGGGGTCCAGGTACTGTCCCACCTCGAAGAAGAACGGGACGTTCCAGATGTGATGCAGCCCGAAAGGGATGAGTGCCCGTTCGACGATCCCGTAGAGCGCAAAGGCCACCGAAGGATTGCCTGACGCGGCCCAGCGGGAAAAGCTGTCGATGCCGCGCCCGATCGGCGGCCACACCAGGCTGAGGACGAGGCCGGCCGCGACCGCCGCCAGCGCCGCAAGGATCGGCACGGACCGCTTCCCGGAAAAAAATCCGAGATACGGCGGCAACTGCAGGCGGAAGTAGCGGTTGAACAGCCCGCCGGCGATCGCGCCGATCAGAATGCCGCCGAAGACCCCCGTCTCGATCGTAGGAATGCCCATGATCGTTCTCGGCTCGTAGCCCAGTGGGACGGCGACGACGCCCATCGTGGCGAGCAGGACGACATATCCGACAACCGCGGCCAGTGCCGCGACGCCGTCATTGCGGGTGAACCCGAGGGCGACGCCGATGGCGAAGATCAGCGGAAGGTTGCTGAAGATGGCGCCGCCCGACTGCGCCATCACGTTCGAGACGATCGCCGGCAGCCACGTGAAGTGCGCGCTCCCGACGCCCAGCAGGATGCCGGCTACTGGGAGCACGGAGACGGGCAGCATCAGCGACTTGCCGATCTTCTGCAGCCAGCCGAAGGCGTTGTTCCAGAGGTTCATGGCCTACAGTCCACTCTCGTTCTGTTCTTCCACAAGCGCACGGACCTCAGCGGCGGTTCCGGCCGCCAGCGCGCGGGCTGCGACCTCACGGCAAGCCGAGAGGCGCAGGCGGCGAATCTGCGCTTTGATCGCCGGAATGGCAGGCACACTGACGCTGAGTTCATCCACGCCAAGGCCGATCAGGATCGGCACTGCCTGCGGATCACCCGCCACGCTGCCGCAGACGCCCACCCACCGCTTTCGCGCGTGCGCGCCGCTCACCGTCTGGTCGATGAGTCTCAACACCGCCGGGTG
>JACDDJ010000019.1:16006-16509 GCA_013817065.1 Acidobacteriota bacterium | reverse complement strand
GCGTAATCCAGTGGTACGAATTCCAGACGAAGAAATTGCGTTCGAGAGGAACAAGCAGCGCATGGCGATTGCGTTCATTGTCGTCGTGGCGGTGATGTTGATCATCGGAGCGGTCGTGATGTATGTGGTCTTGCGCAATCGGCCGCAGACCATCACGCCGGCTGAAGCTGCCGGCGCCAGCATGGTGAATCCCGCCGAACCACCTGCCACGGGCACGCCGGCAGGCCAGACACCGCGCTAATGGACGCCGGTGTCCGGTCCCCGCTGATCGATTTCTTTCGTCGTGGCGAAGTAGCGAGCGACATCCGGATGCTCGCCGCCCGGGGCGCGATGGCGCCGCGCGCGCACGAGCAACTCGCGTTGCTGCTGCTCCTGGCCGATGACGCGGATCCACAGATCGCAAGCGCCGCGGCCGCGACCATCGACCAGCTGCCGCGTAGCTCGGTGTCTCGCTTCCTCGCGCGGAAAGACGTCCCTCAGCCGATGGTAGAGTTCTTCGCTTC
>JACDDJ010000019.1:0-15996 GCA_013817065.1 Acidobacteriota bacterium | reverse complement strand
CGCTTCTCGCGGAATCGAGCCGGACACGACCGCCCTCGAAGAAAGCGATGAGCCGCTGGTGGACGTGGCGGCGGGCGTCGAGCCGATTGCCGGCGACGTCGTCCAAGACGAGACCGCCGCGCCGTCACCGGTGCTGTCGGGCCTTGCCATCATCGACCGCATGAAGCTCGCGATGCGTGGGACGCGAGAGCAGCGCAGCCAGTTGATCCGGGACTCCAACAAGCTAGTGGCTGTCGCGGTGCTCAGCAGTCCAAAGCTGACCGAATCCGAGGTAGAGAACTTCGCCCGAATGGCGAACCTGACCGAAGACGTCCTGCGCATCATTGGTACGAACCGGGCGTGGGTGAAGAACTACAACGTGGTTTCGGCGCTGACCAGGAATCCAAAGATGCCGCCGGCCATGGCGATGAATTTCCTGCAGCGGCTGAACGAGCGGGATCTCAAGCGGTTGGCGACCGACCGGAACGTCGCCGAGCCGGTCCGCCTCGCGGCGCGGAAGTTCGTCTCGAAGGCGGTACGCTGAACTCCGTGCGCATCTCGGCCAGGCCGTCCATGTAGACGGTCGCGCGCTGTCGTTCGTCCGGCGACTCGATCGTTTTGAGCAGGTCGATAGCGCGGTCGAAATCCTTCAGAATCGTCCCCTTCGTGGTCTTGAAGTAGATTCCGCGGATCTCGGCAATGATCTCGTCTGCCGACCGGGCTTCGGCGACGACGGGGTTGAGAGGAATTCGTTTAGCCATGAATTCAGCTGCGGGGTCAGGTGTGCCGCGTGCGATTACGCCGTAACGATCCGAGGAACGCGTCCAGCGGCTGCGTGTTCAGCACATCGGCCGGTTCGAGCCAGGCGCGCCGCGCGGTCAGTGCCCCCCAGCGAAGCGCGCCGAGGCCCGCGGTCGAATGGGCATCCGAGTCGATGATGATCTTCACGCCGTGCTCCTTCGCTATCCGGGCCTTCGTATCGTCGAGGTCCAGTCGGTCGACTTGACTGTTGATCTCCATCGCGACGCCAGCTTCGGCTGCAGCGGTGAGGACTCGCTCCAACTGGATCCGGTAGCCTTCGCGCTTCAGAATCAGCCGTCCCGTGGGGTGCCCGATGATATCCACATGCGGATTCGCAATCGCACGCAGGATCCGCTCGGTCATCTGGGTCTCGTCCATGCTGAAGGCTGAATGTATGGACGCAATGACGATGTCGAGTTGGGCGAGGCAGTCGTCGGCGAGATCCATGGTGCCGTCGGCGCGAATGTCGCATTCGATGCCGGCGAGGACGCGGATCCCGTCGAGGCGGCCATTGAGCGCGCGGATGGCAGCGGCGTGGTCCAGGGCCCGGGCTTCGTCCAGACCATTTGCCATCGCCAGCGCCTGGCTGTGATCGGTGATCGCGATGTAGTCGAGCCCTGAGGCCTGGGCAGCTCGCGCCATCGTTTCAGCGTCGGCCCGACCGTCGGTCACGGTCGTGTGCATGTGGAGGTCGCCGCGCAGGTCCTCCCGCGTCACGAGCCGCGGCAGCGTGCCGGCCTCCGCCGCGTCGATCTCGCCGCGGTTCTCACGCAGCTCCGGGGGAACGAACGCAAGGCCAAGTGCCGCGTAGATCCCCGGTTCGTCGGCGCCCGCGACAAACTCGTTGGTGTCGACCCGGAAGAGACCGTATTCGTTGAGTTTGCATCCGCGGCTGATGGCGCGATCCCGCAGCGCGATGTTGTGCGCCTTCGAGCCGGTGAAGTACTGCAGCGCCGCGCCGAGGCTGTCCTTTGGCACAACCCGCAGGTCGGCCTGGAAGCCGCCCCGGATCAGGACGCTCGACTTCGTCTCCCCCCGCGCCAGGATGCGTTCGACGAGTGTGTAGCTGGTAAAGGCGTCCATGATGGACGGCGGCGCGCCGGCCGCAAGGATGTCGATGTCACCGCATGTTTCACAGCCGCGACGCAGACTGCCAACGGGGGAGATGTCGGCGTCCGGGGCGTATTCGCGCAGGGCGGCGACGAGAGAGGCCGCTGCGTCCGCAGCTTCCACCATCAGCCGCCGACCGGTAAAGCGCTGGCGATCCTCGAGTGCCTTGAGGATCAGCGCTTCCTTCTTGGCGCCCATGCCTTTGAGCGAACGGATGCGACCGCCCCGGGCCGCGAGTTCGAGGTCCTCGAGAGTACGGATGCCCAGGCCGTGAAACAGCGCCGCGACCGTCTTCGGGCCCACGCCCTGCAGGTGCAGAAGATCGAGAATGCTCGGAGGGAATTCCTGCAGGAGCTCCTGATGGTAGCGGGCGCTCCCGGTCTCTATCAGTTCTGCGATCTTGCCGGCGAGATCCTTACCGATGCCGGGGATGCCGCGACGGTCCTCGTCTGACATCTCGGCGATGGGTGTGCCGAGGTGGGCAATGGTGTCGGCAGCGTTGCGGTACGCGCGAATCTTGAACGGGTTCTCAGCCTTGATTTCGAGAAGGTCCCCGATCTCGGTGAGCACGCGCGCAATCGCGAGGTTGTTCAAGTCGGCACGGCAGAGAGATCGACGCGGCTTTCGAGCCGGAGACCTTCCGTCTCGATCTGAAAGTCCAGCAGTCGAGCGCCGCCGTCAGCGAGCGCCGTGCGAATGGCAGGGACGGTCTCGGGCTCGCCGATGCAGAAGAGACAACCGCCACCGCCAGCACCGCAGACCTTGCCGCCCCAGGCGCCGGCCGCAACTGCGGCCGCAAGCATGGCATCGATCGCTGGCGTCGTGACGCCGGGAGCGAGCCCTTTGCGGTTCTCCCACTCGTCGGCCACATGCCGTCCGACCCCCGCCCAATCCCTGGCCTCGAGCGCCGTTCGCATCTCACGGGCGATGTCGCGAATCCTGGCGAACCGGCTCTGGACCTGGGTGTCGCCGTCGATGTGCCGCTTGGTCATCTCCCAGTTGTTGATGCCGGAATTGCGCGACGCGTTCGTGTAGGCGAGCACGAGGCGCGATTGCAGTTCGGCGGGCACCACCGGCAGTGCCACTCGCCGGATACCGTCCACGCCGAGCTCCACCGCCGAGATCCCGCCGTACAGAGCCGGGCGGTAGTCCTGCACGCCGGTTGGCACGTCGATCACCTGGGCCTCGACGTTCTGGGCGATCTGCATCAGCAGGTCATCGCTCAACTGGCGCTCGCACCATGCGGCAAGGGCGCCGCACACCGCGATGTTGAGGGCCGAGGATCCCGCGATGCCGGCTCCGAACGGGGAGTCCGACCGCGTCCGCAGTTCCAGCCCCTCCGCCTGGAAGAAGTGGAGGAGGTGGCCGAGTAGTTTCAGATCGTGGGTGTCCCGCAGCTCGGACCAGTGATCCGCCTCGACGCGGACGCCGGTGTCCTCCGAAACGATCGAGAGCCGTTTATCGCTCCGCGGACGTATAGAGCAGTACGCCCGCAGGCTGATGGCGGCGTTCAACGTCTGCGCGCCTTGATGAAACAGATAGAGCGGCCAGATGTCGAGCGTGCCGCCCGCCAGGTCGATCCGCGTCGGTGCGGATGATTCGATGAGCACGGGCAATTATAATCGGCTTGATGTCTACACGTGACTTTCGGAAGCAGGCCGGACAGTTGGCGATTGCTGGATTCGCCGGTCAATCCATTCCTGCCGATCTGAAACTGCTCGTCAAGGAATTCGACCTTGGCGGTATCATCTTTTTTGCCCGGAACATCGATTCCCCCGAACAGGTGGCCGAGTTGTCGCGCGAGGCGCAGGAACTCGCAAGGGAACTGCCGCTCTGGGTCAGCGTCGATCAGGAAGGTGGTCGGGTCGCACGACTCAAGGCTCCCTTTACGGTGTGGCCCGCGATGGCAACTCTTGGCCGGAGCAAGGACGAGCAGCTTGCCGAGAGGTTCGCCCGCGCCCTGGCGACCGAGCTCAAAGCCGTTGGCATTTCGATGGATTACACGCCGGTGCTCGACGTGCACACCAACCCATCGAACCCCGTCATCGGCGATCGCTCGCTCGCCGACCGGGCCGAAGAGGTCGCGCGACTCGGCACCGCGATCATTCGAACGCTGCAAGCCGAAGGCATCGCGGCCAGCGGCAAGCACTTCCCGGGTCATGGTGACACCAGCGTCGACTCGCACTTCGAGCTGCCGCTGATCGAGCACTCTCCCGATCGCCTCGACGCGGTCGAACTGGTTCCCTTCAAGGCAGCCATTGCAGCCGACGTCGCGTCGATCATGACGGCGCACATCCTCATCCCCGCGCTCGACGAGGAACGCCCCGGCACACTCTCGCCCCGCATCGTCAATGATCTGCTCAAACAGCAGCTCGGCTACGGTGGACTCGTGCTGTCGGACGACCTCGAGATGAAGGCCATCAGTGCCCGCTACGGCATCCCGGAGGCCACCGTCATGGCGATCGAAGCGGGTTGCGACGCCGTCCTGATGTGCGGCGCTGACCAGGCGCCACAGTTCGAGGCGCTCGAGGCGGTGATCCGCGCCGTCGAGAACGGCACGATCCCGTTCAAGAGGGCAGAGGACGCGTTGTTGCGCCACCGAAGGGTCAAGGAACGGTTTCTCGGCGGACGAAGGGTGCCGCTGAGTGGTGCCGCGCTTCGGGCGGTTCTCGGTCGTGACGAGCACCAGGCAGTAGCGGACGAGATGGCAGCTTTTGTCTGACGCTCTGCGGAAGCCACGAGCGCTCGGGCCGGGCGCTCGCCTCGCGGTCATCGCGCCGGCGAGTTCCTTTGCCGTCAAGGAGCTTGACGCCGGGGTCGCTGAACTCGTCCGGCTCGGCTTCGTCCCGGAATACGAGCCGTCCGTATTCGACCGCGCCGTGTATACCGCTGGAACGCCCGAGGCGAGAGCCGGTGCTCTCCGGCGCGCCTGGGCCGACCCAGGCATTGCCGGGATCGTCGCCGCGCGCGGCGGGTACGGCAGTGTGCAGCTGCTTCCGCTGCTGAACCCGTCGGACTTCGCAGGGCCGGCCAAGGTCTTCATCGGCTACAGCGACAACACGTCTCTCATGTCGTGGCTGACGCTGACCTGCGGGATCGTCACGTTTCACGGTCCGATGATCGACCGGCGGTTATCGCGCGGGGAGGCGGGCTATGACCGCGACACGTTCGTCCGCTGCGTGACAGGCACCGAGCCGATCGGTTTGATCACCCACCCGCACGTAGAAGTGATCCAGTACGGGGATGCCGTGGGAATGCTGGTCGGGGGGACGATGACCAACCTGGCGGCGTCCCTGGGAACGCCGTACGCGTTCGCGCCGCCAGAGGGCTGCGTTCTGTTCCTGGACGAGATCGGTGAACGTCCCTATCGCGTTGATCGTCTGTTTACGCAGCTACACCAGTCCGGCATCATCGGCCGCGCGAGCGCGCTCGTGTTCAACGAGTTGCCCGCGTGCGACGAGCCAGCCGGCAGTCCCCGGATCCGCGAGGTTGTCGGCAACATGGTCGCGGATTTCAGAGGACCCGTGCTATTCGGCTTGCCATCCGGGCATACCGCGTCTCCCACGCTTACAATCCCGTTCGGCTTGACCGCACGGGTCGACACCGGCACGGCGCCGGGTCTGATCATCGAGGAAGCAGCAGTCGTCTGATGCAGCGCATACATCTCATTGGTATCTGCGGAACCGCCATGGGCACGCTCGCCGCCATGCTGAAGGCGCGCGGTCACGATGTTCGCGGCTCGGATCAGCACGTCTATCCACCGATGAGCGACTTTCTGCGGCAGCAAGGGATCACGCTGCTCGAGGGCTATCGTCCCGAAAACATCACCTCAGAGCTCGACCTCGTTGTTATTGGCAACGCGATCTCACGTGGCAACCCTGAGCTCGAAGAAGTCCTCGACCGCAAGATCCGCTACTGTTCGCTCCCCGAAGCCGTGCGCGATCAGTTCCTGTGGGCAGCGCGTTCCGTAGTGGTTGCCGGGACGCACGGGAAGACCACCACCACGTCGCTCACCGGTTGGCTCCTGACCCACGGTGGGGCGGATCCGAGTGTGCTGATCGGGGGCATCGCCGAGAATTTCGAAGGCAGCTATCGCCTGGGGGGCGGGCGGGAGTTTGTGATCGAAGGTGACGAGTACGACAGCGCGTTCTTCGATAAGACCGCGAAGTTCCTGAAGTACCTGCCCGACATCGCGGTGGTGAACAATATCGAGTTCGATCACGCCGACATTTATCCGAATCTCGATGCGATCCGCCTCGCCTTTCGTCGTTTCGTCAACCTTGTGCCCCGACGCGGCCTGCTCCTTCTCGGCGCCGACAACGCCGACGCGCTGGCGCTGGCCCAACATGCGCATTGCCGGGTGGAAACCTTCGGGTTGAACGATGGCGCGAGCTGGCAGGCGCACGACCTGCGGGTGAGCGCGGACTCTACTGCGTTCAGCGTTCGGCGCGACGGGGTTCCTAGCGGCGCCTTCGAGGTCCCAATGCTTGGTGCGTACAACGTCCGCAACGCGCTGGCGGCGATCGCGGTCGGTGCCGCGGTCGGTCTGGACACCGACACGATGGCAGAAGGCCTCCGGAAGTTTCGAGGCGTCCGTCGCCGCATGCAGCATCGCGGCACCGAGTCGGGCGTGATGGTGTATGACGACTTTGCGCATCATCCAACCGCCATCGAAGAGACACTCGTCGGCGTCCGATCGGCGCATCCGCGGCGGCGGATCTGGGCGATCTTCGAACCGCGCTCGGCAACCTCCTGCCGTCGCATTTTCCAGTCCGAGTTCGCGAGAGCGCTTGGTCATGCCGATCGGGTCATCCTGCCGGCCGTCTTCAGGTCCACACTGCCTGAGGACCAACGACTCTCAACCGAGGGTGTCATCACGGACCTCACAAACGCGGGCGTCGACGCACGCTATATACCCCAGACCGATGAGATCGTCCGTACTGTCGCAGGCGAGGCGAAGGACGGTGACCTGGTGATCGTCATGTCGAACGGGGGCTTCGACAACATTCACCAGAAGCTGCTGGATGCACTGGCGGTCAGGACGCGATAAGCGATGATCGACTTCCGCATCGAACCCGCGGGGGACGCCGCACTGCGGGTCGAACTGCCGGCGCGGGTGGACGAGGCAATCAGCGCTCGCATCACCGCAATGGGCGAGACCGTCCGATCGCGCTGGTTCGACATCGTCAAAGACGCCGTCGTCGGCTATCACACGCTGACCGTCTACTTTGATCCCCTCCGCATCGACGGACGATGGCTGGAAGAGCAGCTTGCCGTGATTGCCGCGGATACAGCTGTCCCGCCGGAAGTGTCACAGGGGCACGTCGAAATCCCGGTGTGCTACGGCGGCGATCTCGGTCCTGACCTGGCGGACGTCGCAAAGGCTGCCGACTGCTCCCAGGATGAGGTCGTTCACCTGCACACGTCGCGCGATTACCGCGTTTTCGTGGTCGGGTTCGTCCCGGGTTTTGGGTACATGGGGCCGGTTGATCCGCGACTGGCACTGCCGCGCCGGCGAACGCCCCGCACGCGGGTGCCCGCCGGGTCGGTCGCGCTCGCGGGAGGGCAGACGGGTATCTACCCGATCGAAACACCGGGAGGCTGGCACCTGATCGGCCGCACTTCGGTGCGACCCTTCGACGAGGCCCGCGCCCAACCCGTCTTGTTCCGGCCCGGCGACACGGTGCGCTTCCGCAGCGTGTCCCGAGCGGACTACGACCAGATGTCGGGCGTGTGATGGCTTCGCTCACGATTGTCAGGCCCGGGATGTTGACCACGGTTCAGGACCTTGGCCGCTGGGGGCAGCAGCACGTCGGTGTTCCCGCAGCCGGCCCGATGGACTGGTTTGCCCATCGGCTCGCGAATCAGCGACTCGGTAATGAGGAAGAAGACGCGGTGCTGGAGATCACGCTCATGGGCCCGGAGCTTGTCACTGACGATGAGGTGGCGTGTGTCGTGACCGGGGCCGAGTTCGAGGTCACGGCTGGTGAACGGCGCACTCGTGCCGGCGAGCCCTTTCTCGTTGGCGCTGGCGAGCGGATCCGGTTTGGCGCGCGGCTCTCCGGGGCGCGGGCCGTCCTGGCGGTCGAAGGCGGCATTCGCGTGGATCCGGTCTTGGGCAGCCGCTCCACCAGCCTCTCGAGCCGTATCGGTCCCTTCGGTGGGCGTGCGCTGAAGATCGGCGACGTCCTTCCGGTGATACGGGCACGCCGGACAACGCCGCGCTCCACCGGACGTCCCCTGCACGCGACGCGCAACGGCGTGCGGGTGCGCGTGATGCTCGGGCCGCACCAGTCACGGTTCGCAGCTGCGGCGCTGCGGACGCTCAGTTCGTCGCGCTTTATGGTCACCCCGGAATCCAACCGCATGGGCTATCGACTCGACGGCCCGCGGCTCGAGTTCAGCGGTGGTGCCGACATCCTGTCGGACGCGACCCCAGTCGGATCGCTGCAGGTGCCGGCCTCGGGCCATCCCATCCTGCTGATGGCCGATCGACAGACGACCGGCGGCTACCCGAAGATCGCCACCGTCATCACAGCAGACCTTCCGCTCGCCGGCCAGCTCGCGCCAGGCGACTGGATCGAATTCGAACCCTGCAGCCGGGCGACGGCACTGGAAGCGCTGCGCCGGCGCGTCGCCGCACTGCAGGGACGATTGGAGTAGGCGACTTGATCTTCCCGGGCGGCGAGCGACGCTCATCGATCCCGCCGCTACGCGCCGATTGATCCACCCGCACGAGAACGCGCGCCACTGCGCCTCTGGGAGATACAGCGCGCTTAGTGTCCGGGGAGCGACCCGCCGCCACCACCACCACCGCCGGGCTTCTTGGGCGGTGTAACCGGGATCATCGTGCCCGGGAGCGTGCCCTGCAGGGGCTGGGGAAACGGTGAGACTGGCGTCGCTTGTGGCGGACGCTCCATTCCCGGGAGGATCGGCTCGTCGCGAGGCGGCATCTGGAACTGGGGAAGGTCGACGCCCGGCGTTCCGGCCCCGTAGTCACGGGCGACGCGGAACGGGCGAAGATCGCTCTCCGAGAGTTCCAGCACGCGGACGATCCTGGGCGTGATCGTCAGGATGATGTCGGTCTGCTGCGTCTGTCGGCGTTGATTCGTAAAGAGTCCGCCGACCAGCGGTATGTCGCTCAGCCCGGGCACGCCTGACTTGATCAATCGCTCGTCGTCGCGGATCAACCCCGCGAGCATGTTCGTCTCGCCGTCCTTGAGCCGGATCGTCGTGCTGATCTCGCGATTGCCGAAGGTTGGCAGCCCGTTGAACCCCTCGCCCGAGACGCTGCTCAACGAGATCTTCAGCGCGAGCGAAACTTCGTCGTCATGATGGGTGCGAGGCGTGATGTCGATGTTGACGCCGATGTTCTCGTAGACGTAAGAGACGATCGGCTGCTGGTTGATGCCACCGCCGGCGAGCGGCGCGAACGTCGTGACCGGCAACGGGACGCGCTCTCCGAAGCGGGCCTGTGCGGGAATTCCCTCCGATGTGCGCAGCTGCGGATTGGCCATCGTGCGCGTGTTGATGTCATTTTTCAGCAGGCGGTAGTAGACGCCCGGAATGCCCGACATCAAGACGTCAGCCGCCGTCAGATTGCGCAGCCCCTCGAGCGTCATGCCGGGGCGGTTGACGTCCGCCACGCCGGAGATGCCGGCGGATCCGGGCGAAGCGATCTGCAATCCGAACTCGCGCAGGCGCGTCCGGTCCACTTCGAGCAACTCCACGTCGATGACGACTTCAGGCCGCGCTTTATCGATGGCCGCGATCAGTCGTCCGGCCGCCTCGACCCGTTCGCGCGTGTCCTTCAGCGCCAGCGAATTGGTCGCGGTCATCGGCGAAATGCTGCGGACGTCGATGACGATCCGGAGGAGGTCTGTCACCTCCTTAATATCCGCGTTGCTCAGATGAAATACCTGGACGATGGTCTCTTCGTACTCGCGGCGCTTGGCGGCATTGTCTGGGATGACGGTGATGGTGCCGGGAGCGGTGACGCGGTAGAACGTCTGCGTGCTTGCGGTGATGGACGCCAGCGCGTCCTTCAGCGAACTGCCGCGAAGATCGAGTGAGATCGGCTGGTCCCTGAAAGTTGGATCGAACACGATGTTGACGCCCCCGAAGCGGCCGAGGGTCACGAAGACCATCCGGCTGCCGGCATTGCTGAACGTCAGTGAGTCGGGGAACTTCACCCCGGTGGGGAGCTCGAGGCCGTCCGGCGGCAACTGGCGCGTGCGGTCCATCAGGGTCTGGAGCTCGGTCTTGCCGCCACGGTTGACGGCGAGAAGCGTCCGCAGTTTGTCGCGCGTGTCCTTCAACGCGGCGGTGACCTGTCCGTCGGTGGGATTGAGCTCGGAGGCGAGCTGGAACTCGCCGAGTGCGTCCACGTACCGTTCGGCCGAGGCGAACTGTCGTCCGCGCGCGAAGTGCTCCTGGGACGCCCGCAGACGTGCGCGCTCGAGCGCGAGGCGGATAGTGGTGTCGTCGGGCCGCTCGCGCAGGACCTTGGTGTACTCCACCACGGCACGGTCGTAGTCCTGGACGCGCTCCGCCTGTTCACCTGAACGGAGACCTCCACCGGTGGCACATCCAGCCAGCGTAACGGCGGCCAGGGCGGCAGCCGCGCCGGTCAGCCTACGGCGTGGACTTGTCAGCGGTGACGACATCGGCTCCACGCGGTATTTTGAAGGCAAAGGCGCTGTCGGACAGTCCGGTGTTCTCCTTGAATTTCGAGAAGATGAACGTCGATTGCCCGCCCTGCTGATCCCCCGCGGTGAGCGTTCGAATCTGCATCGTCTTCTGATCTACAACCAGCTCGAGCCAGTCGTAATCTCGTTCCGGGAGCTTCGGCTCGAGGCGCAACCCATACATCCCGGCCGGGACATTGGGCAGGAAGCTCACGTTGAAGTCCCGGGTGAGATTGCCCTTACCGACAAGGAACAACACCGCCGTCGTCGCCTCATCCTGCTTGGGGACCGCGCTCCGGGTGACCTGGTTGTCAGCCGGCACCCACAAATACAGGTTGGTTCCGTCCGAGACGAACAACTTCTTCTCGGGCGACGTGTAGTCCCAGCGCATCTTGCCGGGCTTCTTCACTTGGAGGGTGCCGCGCTCGGTGATCTTGCGTTTGAGCACGCCACTTTCGTATTCCTGGGTGAAATCGGCGGAAAAATCGCGGACCTGGTTGTACTTCTCCTGCAGGGCGGCGGCGACCTGTGACGCAGACAGAGCCTGGGCGGACGTTGATAGCGTCAGCGCAGCGACGACGGCAGCAGCAACTAGCGCGACACGGCGCATGGATACCTCGTTGGCAGGGGCTTTGGCCATCTTAGCACGCGCTTTCAGGGCCGGGCCGAGCGCCTGGAACGACCTGTGCGCTTGGCTGCGATGAACCCGAGGACCTCGTCGAGGGGCCGGCAGTTCAAGACGTGTCTCGCTTCGACCCAGCCGCGTCGGGCGGTACCGATTCCGAGTCTCATCTGGCGATCCAGTGCGCGGGCTCGGTGGCAGTCGCTGTCGATAGTCACCGTCACGCCCGCAGACACTGCCGTCCGGGCGTGTTCCCCATCGAGATCCAGGTGACTTGGCGCCCCATCGATCTCCAGGGCTGTGCCCGTCTCGGCTGCAGCCGCGTAGATGACGGGGAAGTCCAGCGCGTAGCCGGGCCTGCGCCCGACCAACTGGTTGGCGGGATGAGTGATCACGTTGACCAGTGGATGCCTGATGGCCTGCAGGCACCGTCTCGTCAGGGCCGGACCATCCTGCTTCGCCGAATCGTGAAGAGAGGCGAGGACGATGTCGAGCTGCTCGAGGATGTCATCGGCAAAGTCGAGGCGTCCATCAGCGAGAATGTCGACCTCGACGCCGTGCAGGATCGTGATCTGCGGATATTGCGCCCGGAGGCGAAGGATCTCATCCCGCTGGCGGGCAAGGGTATCGAGGCTGAGCGTCCGGGATGCGGCCGCTCGTTCCGAGTGGTCCGTGATCGCCATGTACTCGTAGCCGATCGCCACACACGCTGCGACCATCGCCGGGAGGGTGTCCTGGCCATCGCTGTAGGTCGAATGCATGTGCAGATCGCCCCGAATATCTGCGCGCGAGACGAACTCCGGCAGCGGGCCCGCGGCAGCCGCCGCGATCTCGCCCGTGTGGTTGCGCATTTCCGCCGGGATGAAGGCGACTCCGGCATGGGCGTACAACTGCTCTTCGTTCTGGTGTAATGACAGACGGCGGCGCGAACTGACCGCCCGGACGTGCTCACTTGATCCAGTCGCACCGAAGAGTACCGTCCCGTAGTCGTCATACGCCGCGACCCGGACGTCCACTTCGACCTGGTGAATCCACAGCACGACCCGGCGGGGCGTGCGGTGCAGGACGTCATCGACGTCGGGCATCGCACACAGCGAAGCAACCGCCGCGGGAGGAGAGCTACTCTGACCGACCAGGACGAGTTGCGAGACCAGCGGCTCGAAGCGCCGCACGTCGCCGGCGGCACCCACATCCTCCAGCAGAGGGCAGTGGTGAGCGATGCCGTCCTGCACGGCCGATAAGACGTCGACCGCGCGCCCGAGCGGCATGGGACGAACGTCCCGGCCGATGATCTCGGCGCCCGCGCGAAGGCGTCCCGCGGCCGGCTTCAGTAACCGATTCACACGTCCGTCAGCGATGGCGTCGCGCAAATCCGACAGGGTGACGACCCGAAGATCGCGCGCCAGGGTGACGGCTTCCACTTCGTCAATGTTCTTGAGTTCGAGCAGGCGTCGGAGGAGCAGGGGAAGGCCGGCGCGGCTGGCGCGGAGCGCGCCATCGGCGCGGCCGGATACGAACTCTCGCAGCCGCCATAGCGCGGCAGGCGGGAACTCAGTTATGTCATCTGACGGTGCGGCGTGAAGGTGGCCGGCGAGGCGTGCCATCTCCTCGGGACTGCGACGGTCCAGTGCGGAGACAGCCTGGCGGAGATCGCCAGCGTCGGCGCCGCCGCGGATCTCGGCAATACAGGCAAGCTGCCGGAGCTGGTCAGCCAGCGTGGGGGGTCTCACCCTCCCAGACTAACCGACTTGGCAGGACCAGGAACTGTCTCGTGGCCGGTTAGACTCGCGCGTGTCCGTGCTCTATCACCACCCAGCCCTGCGAACGACGGCCACATGAGATGCAGCGCAGGAACACCGATCCGTCGTTACAGCTGACGCTGTAGTCGTGGCCGATCACGTAGCAGCAAACCCAACTCCACATAACGCACCTCTCGAGGGAAACGTCCGCGACTGGCGCAAGGCAAGTGCCACGGCCGGCCAGTCGCCGACCGGCCGTCGAGCGCAGGTCGCTGCAGTTCCCAGTCCCGCAAGGCACGCGCAGAAATGCGCGTGATCCTCATCATTCGTGAGTGAAACTCGAAAAGACCTGTCGAGATTTGTCGGCAGCAGCGCTGGACTCGCGGGGCTCGCGTCAGACTCGCAGGTACGCAAAATCAGACGGATGTTACGAAAGTGAATTCGGGCTACGGCTTCGATGGCGGACGGCCAAAATCGACACTGAGTGCCGAAGTTGTCGTCGTAACAACGGCGGTGAGCTTGCGTTCACCGTACTGCGGGTTCTTGAACACGAACTCGCGCGTGCCGAGCGGCACCGCGAGGTTGGCGAGCGGGGTCTCGCCGGCGCGCTTCCCGTCTATCCAGACCTCGGCCCACGGTGACGCGTTCAAGTTGACCGAGCCGGTGGGTTGAAGGTTGAGGACGCGTTCTTCGCCCGGACTGATCTCGACCGTTTCGGTGCCGGTGTAGCCGAACTCGGCGCTCGACAAGGTCAGCACGTGCTTTCCGGGCGGAAGCAGGATCCGCCGGTCCTCCGTCGATCCCAGGCTGCGACGGCCCGCCGATACCTCCAGCCGTATCGGTGCGAAGATCGCCACCCAGCCGGAGAACACGGGCACGTTGATGGTCGATTGTTTTCCCGCCTCGATGCGGATCGAGCGCTGGACGAGAGCGCTCCCGCTCGTGACCGTGACCTGGTGGCGGCCAGGTTTGATCGCCTCCAACGTGAGCGGCGTCGTCCCAACCTCTTTGCCGTCCAGCGTCACCTTTGCACCGGACGGCTGGCTGTCGATGACCAGCCCGCCCGTCGTGGTGCTTGCGGCTACCGGAGCAGGGGCTGGCGTCGCCACCTGCTCAGCCGGCGCGGCATCGGTGCCGCCAAGCAGGTAGTCGCGTCCCGCTGCAGCTCCGACGAGGAGGACGAGTACCGCCGCGGCCGCGATCTTCCACGGAAATCCGCCTCCTTGCTCGGCAGCGCGATCGAGGAACGCGAGCGCGCGCGCCGTTGGTTCAGCCTCTGGCGCCCGCTCGCTCTCCTTGATCCGTATTGGTGCGTAGCCGGCGGGTCCAGCCTGGCGGATCTTGAGATCCGAAACAGGTGCCTGCGGGACGATGTGGAGCGGCGGTATCACGGGGCCGGACAGCAGCGGTGGTCCGACCGGGACTCGCGGCGGCTGCACAGCGACGAACGTCGGCTGTACGGGGACGGGTGGTGCCTGCACCGCCACGGACGGGGGTGGCACCAGCACAGGCGGCGGCCACGCGGGCACAGCTGCCGGCGGTGTCCACACCGCAACGGGGGCAAGCGGTGTCCACACCGGTTCAGGAACTGATGGCGGGTGTTCCGGTTCAACAGGAGGCGCCTGCGGGGTGTACTGCGTGAACGAAGTCGCAGGCGCAACGGGTGCCGGTGCCGGCGCAGGGACCGCTGGCTCTGGAACAGGCGGCGGCGTCGGTTCAGCGACTGGCACAGGTGCCACAGGTGGCGGCGTGTCAATCGGTGCCGGCGGCACTACGACCTTGCTCGGGATCGCGGTGCGAGGCCGCTCGACTTCGATGGGCGAGGCCGCTCGCGGGCCCACCGGCACCGGACGATACGAGACGAGCTCTGCGAGAGCATTCAGACTCTCGTCTTCACTGATATGAGTGAGGAGCCGCCGGATCACGACCGCGGCTTCATCCGCCTCGAGTGTCCGCCTCTTGCCGACGGCGGGCAGCGCATCGATGAAGAAGCGGCCAACGCCTTCGGCAAAATTTGCACCGGCGCGGATCTCCGCCAGTTCGGCGATCTCTCGCACGAGCGGTACTAGTGAGGCGACGCTGGCGTTCTGGTCGAGTGGACGTCCAAGGGCAAGCAGGAGCGCGCAGAGCGTCACTTGACTCACGTCCACGTGGCGGTCGAGTGACAAGAACCCGCTCACGGGCGCAACCATGACGCCGAACGACGTCCAGAGCGTCTGCCGCGTTGGCGTCAGGCGATCGAGTGCGGCGCCATAGATGTTGTCGAGAAGCACCACCTGCGAGTTCGGGGTGATGATGATGCGCCCTGGTGCGACCGCACCATGCGTGATCGAGTGGGCATGCAGCTGTGCGAGTGCCGGCATGGCCTGGAGCAGGAAGCCGAATGCCGCATCGATCCCCGAAACCGCCGCCTCGTCCGACCGTGACTCCAGGACGTCGATCAGGCGCTGTCCGGCGACCAGGTCCGAGATCACGCGGAGTCCGGTGGCGTCCTTCTCGAAGTCCCGCACGACAGCGAAGCGCTCGTCCTCCAGGCGCCCCAGCGCCTCGGCGCGTGCGCGGAGCGCCGCCTCGAAGACGGCGAACTGTGGACGCAGGTGCAGGCATTCCAGCATGCCGCCCACTTCACGATTGAAGCGCACGGACCTCCGCCCGAGGCCGTCCTCGTACCCGGCCGTTGAGACAGACGATGCGGAAATGTCAGGGGGACCAGACATGCGCGTGGTGCTTGCTCCGGGCTGCAACGCACGATCCGTCCCGAATGGTCGGCAAATGTATCCGGTTTTACGCGTAATTCACGCGATTCCCGACGACGAATGCAATGCACGCGTGGAGATCGCACTTACGAGAACGTAAGCGCGCTGCCGGTCCTGCAAGTGCGATAGATTGAGGAGCTATGACGGATCCGAATGAAATTCGCGCGCTGAAAGCGTCACTCAGGGGCGTGCTCGACTCGGCCGCGGCGCTGGCCGCGTTGCAGGACAAGCTCGAAGCGCTGGACGATCGCGGCGATATCTCGCCCGAAGAACTGGACGCGCTGGCCGCCGCCGCGTTAGGG
>JACDDJ010000371.1 GCA_013817065.1 Acidobacteriota bacterium | reverse complement strand
GACGACAACCGTGCGGCTGATGCTCGGACTAACCCGGCCGACCAGTGGGACGGTGCGGCTGTTTGGCGAGGATCCGACGTCCCCAGCGGCCCGTCAGAGGACCGGCGTGATGCTGCAGGTCGCAAACGTGCCCGAGACCCTGCGCGTGCGCGAGCACGTCCACCTGTTCTGCAGCTACTACCCGTCGCCCCTGACCGTGGAGGCAACGCTCGCGGCGGCGGGGATCAGCCATCTCGCCGACCGCAAGTACGGCGAGCTCTCGAGCGGACAGCGTCAGCGCGTCCACTTCGCGCTGGCGATCTGCGGCAACCCGGACCTTCTCTGCCTTGACGAACCCACGGTCGGCCTGGACGTCGAGTCTCGCCGTGCCTTCTGGCAGGAGGTACGAGCCCTCGTCTCGCGCGGCCGCACCATCCTGCTGACCACGCACTACCTCGAAGAGGCCGACGCCCTGGCGGATCGCGTCGTGGTGATGAACCAGGGCGCGATCGTCGCTGACGGCGCGCCTCACGAGATGAAGCAGCTCGCCGCCTCGCGACGGATCCGCTGCGCCACGGCGCTGACGGTGGACCGGCTGCAACAAATGCCAGGTGTCGCGTCGGTGCGGCGTGACGGAGCGACGACCGAACTGCTGACCAACGATGCCGAGCGGGTGACGAGGGACCTGCTCATCGCCGACACCAGTCTCTCCGGCCTCGAGGTCACGGGCGCCGGGCTCGAAGAAGCGTTTCTCGCGTTGACGTCCGCGCG
This sequence comes from Acidobacteriota bacterium, assembly GCA_013817065.1. Taxonomy (GTDB): domain Bacteria; phylum Acidobacteriota; class Vicinamibacteria; order Vicinamibacterales; family 2-12-FULL-66-21; genus JACDCA01. The sequence goes on along the minus strand of JACDDJ010000371.1, from coordinate 4,589 downwards.
CGGGCAGGAATCCGCGACCGTGGCGGGAGGTGTGCGATGAACGTCCGCTGTTACGCGCTCGAAGCGAAATACGAGTTCCTCAAACACCTGCGGATGCCGGCGTACGCGATTCCGTCGATCATCTTTCCAGTGATGTTCTACCTGCTGTTCGGCGTGATGTTTGGCGGGGCCAGGCCGACCGCCGGAACTACCGTCGGCACCTACATGATGGCCACCTACAGCACCTTCGGTGTCATCGGCGCGGCCCTCTTTGGCTTCGGTGTGGGCATCGCGGTGGAACGCGGCCAGGGCTGGATGACCTTGAAGCGCGCGACCCCGATGCCGCCGATGGCCTACTTCCTGGCGAAGGTGGCGATGGCGGTGCTGTTCGGGACCATCATCATCGGACTGATCGCGATGACCGGCGTGCTGCTGGCCGGCGTTAGACTCTCGGCCGGCCAATGGGTGGCCCTCAGCGCCACGCTGATTGCCGGTGCGGTGCCGTTCTGCGCCATCGGGCTGGCGCTCGGATACTTCGCGGGACCGAACTCCTCGGTCGCGATCGTCAACCTGGTCTTCATGCCGACGGCATTCGCCTCCGGGTTGTGGATTCCCTTCGAAATGCTGCCGCCGGTCGTGAAGTCGATTGGCCAGGTCCTGCCGCCGTATCACCTGGCGCAGCTCGCGCTCGGTGTCATTGGCTCCGGAATGGGCGCGCCGGCCTGGACCCATGTCCTGTCGCTGGCCGGATTCACCGCGGCCGGTCTTGGCCTCGCCTGGATCGGTTACCGGCGTGACGAAGATCAGACCTGGGGTTAGAGAATTGACGATTGCAGATTGACGGGCTGCAGATTGCGGATTGCAGATTGATTGACGATTGGGGAACCAGATGCGAATTCGACCAGTAGCCGTGGTTCTGTTGGGCGTCGTGTGTGTCGTTGGCGGAGCCGTGGGGGCGGTGCGCGCACGCGCCTCTGCTGAGCAGTCCGGTGTGCGACCGGCGGCTGGAGCTTCGGATACGTTCGTCATCCGTGACGTGCGCTTGTTTGATGGCAGTGAAGTGACCGAGCGGACGAGTGTGCTCGTGCGTGATGGAAAGATCGCCGAGGTCGGGACGCGCGTGCGTGTCGAAAACGGCATGCAGGTGATCGAAGGCGCCGGGCGGACGCTGGTTCCCGGGTTCATCGACGCACACGTCCATGCCTTCGGCGATGCGCTTGCGCGAGCGCTCGTGTTTGGTGTCACCACTGAGATCGACATGTTCACGGACCATCAGCAGGCGGCGCAGTGGCGCCGGGAGCAGAAGGCGAGCGGCGGCGCGCCGGGGCGCGCGGACATTGTCTCGGCTGGAACCATGGTGACGGCACCCAAAGGTCACGGGACGCAATTCGGCATGCCGATTCCCACGATCGCGTCAGCAGCCGAGGCAGCCGCTTTCGTCGATGCGCGGATCGCTGAAGGGTCCGACTTCATCAAGGTCGTATACAACCCGCGCGACGCGTTCGGCATCGCCATGCCCAGCATCGACGAGGCCACGCTGCGCGCCGTGATCGCCGCGGCGAAAGCACGCGGCAAGTTCGTGGTCGTCCACATCGGGTCAGTTGCCGCCGCCGAGACCGCGATCGCGGCGGGCGCGAGTGGGCTGGTTCACATTTTTGGTAATGAGCCGCCGCCATCAGAGTTCGGTTCGCGCACCAGGGCGGCAGGCACGTTCGTCATTCCCACGCTCAGCGTGATCGAAAGCGCAACCGGAACTGCCGGGGGTGCCGCCCTCACCGAGGTCCAGGCGCTGGCGCCCTATCTGACCGCTGCTGAGCGCGGTGCGCTGCGGACGTCCTTCCCCCTTCGGCCCGGATCCACACTTCGAGTCCAGCACGCGATGGACGCGACGCGACAGCTGTACGCAGCGGGTGTGCCGATCCTCGCCGGATCGGATGCGCCGAATGCGGGAACGGCGCACGGCGCAACGATCCACCGCGAGCTCGAGCTACTTGTCGAGGCGGGGCTGCCAGCGGCAGCTGCGTTAGCCGCCGCCACATCGACGCCGGCGCGCGCGTTCGGGCTGCCCGACCGAGGGCGGATTGCATCAGGGCTCCGCGCCGATCTCGTCTTGATCGGCGGAAATCCGCTGACCGATATCACGGCCACGCGCCAGATCGAAGCGGTGTGGAAGGGGGGCATCCGTCTCGATCGCCAACCTGCGCCAACAACCGCGAACGCTTCCCAGGCGATTGCGTCCGGCGCCATTTCCGACTTCGATGGCGCGAGCATCACCGCGGCATTTGGAGCGGGATGGCAGATCTCGACCGACACGATGATGGGTGGGGCCTCCGAAGCAAAGATGGAGCTCCTCAAACCGGGAGCCGCCGGGTCCGCCGGTGCGCTTGGGATCACCGGCACGATCAAATCCGGCTCTCCGTTCCCCTGGGCCGGGGCGATGTTCTTCCCGGCATCAGCGGCCATGGCCCCGGCGGACGTTTCGAAGTTCACCGAGATCGCGTTCCACGCTCTTGGCGACGGACGCGAGTATCAGCTCATGGTCTTCGCCGCGGAGCTCGGGAACACGCCTGCGGTCCAGGCGTTCACCGCCGGAGGGGAGTGGCGCGAGCACGTGTTCACACTGAAGTCGTTTGGTATCGACGGCGCGAACCTGCGCGGCATCCTGTTCTCTGCCAGCGCGCCCGGGACGTTCAGTGTCGCGATCGACCAGGTTCGCCTGCGGTAAGATCGCCGCCTCGCACATGCGTATTCGCCTGCTCCCTGATTCGCCGCTCGGCTGGACGCCATACGCGTGGCTCGTCTACCTGTCCTTCTATATCGTCGTTGCCGTCGTTACCAGCAAGACGGGGGCGGACTGGGCGATCAACGGAGCTGGGCTTGTCGTCTTCCTGGTCCTGTATTTCCGCGGTTTCTGGTCGCATGGCCAGGGCTTGTTGCGCATCGCTCTCGCGCTGGTGGCGCTCGGCGTCGTGCTTAGCCCGTTCAACATGGGCGCGAACGCCTTCTTCATCTACGGCGCGGCGTTCCTCGGGGACGCCGCCCGGCCGGCGGTTGCGGCGCGCTGGCTGCTGGCCATTGCGGCCGTTATCGCACTCGAGGCCTGGCTTGTTCCCCTGGATATTCGCACGTGGATTCCGGGGCTGGTGTTCAGCCTGCTGATCGGTGGCACGAACATTCACTTTGGCGAAGTCCGGCGCAAGGACCAGGCGCTGCTGGCGGCATGGAAGAACGCGGAGCATTTTGCCGCGGTGGCCGAGCGCGAACGGATCGCGCGAGACCTTCATGACCTTCTCGGTCACACGCTCTCGGTCATCGTCATCAAGTCCGAGCTGGCGTCGAAGCTTGCCGATATCGATCCAGGACGGGCCGCAAACGAGATTCGTGACGTCGAACGCATTTCCCGTAATGCACTCGCCGAAGTGCGGCACGCCATCCACGGCTACCGCGGCGAGCGCATCGAGCAGGAACTCGAGACTGGCCGGGTGGCGCTCGAGGCGCGGGGAGTCACGCTCGTCGGTGATGTGGCACCGCTCCAGGTCGAACCCGCCGTTGAGCGAGCACTCGCGCTCGCATTGCGTGAGGCTCTTACGAACGTGCTGCGCCATTCGCGCGCGAAGCAGTGTGACGTGCGGGCGGAGCAAACCGCCGGCTCCATCCGTCTGATCGTCCAGGACGATGGTGTTGGCGGTGGCGACAGGGAAGGGGCCGGCCTCTCGGGGATGCGGGCAAGACTTGCCGAGATCGGCGGCACTGTCATCCGCGACGGCAGCCGCGGCACGCGGCTCGAGCTGTGCGTGCCGGTTCAGCAGAACGTTCGCGGCGAGGTTGCGACGTCATGATCCGGGTCGTGATCGCTGAGGATCAATCGATGATCCTGGGGGCACTGGCGGCGCTTCTCGACATCGAGCAGGATCTGGACGTCATCGGTCAGGCGGCGACCGGGCCCGAAGCGGTCGCGCTCGTGACCCGGCTCCGTCCGGATATTCTTCTCACCGACATCGAGATGCCCGGTCTAACGGGACTCGATGTCGCCGCTGCACTGCGCGACCTGGGCAGCACGGCGCGCGTCATCATCCTGACGACGTTTGCACGATCCGGCTACCTTCGTCGGGCGCTCGACGTCGGCGCCGCGGGGTATCTCCTGAAGGACGCACCGTCGGCGCAGCTTGCCGAGGCAATTCGTCGTGTCGCGGCCGGTGGCCGTGCGATCGATCCGAACCTGGCGGCGGAAGCCTGGTCAGAACCGGATCCGCTGACCGATCGGGAACGCCAGGTCCTGCGTCTCGCCGACGAGGGTCTGAGTGGCGAACTGATCGCCCGCCAGCTGAAGCTGTCCGAGGGGACAGTGCGGAACTATCTCTCTGAGGCGATCGGCAAGCTCGGCGCCGCAAATCGTGTCGAAGCCGCCCGCATCGCGAGGCAGCGCGGCTGGCTGTGACGATCGGCGGTCGGCGGCGGTAGGCTAGAGCGGTTTTCATATGGATGTAGCGACGCGGTACCCGGAGTGCCGGATGTAGTTGCCGCATTCGGCCGGGGTGAAGCGTCCAATCGCCGCGGCGATCAATTCGCAGACTTGATCGAAGCTCCGCGGCCTCGCGGCGCGCAAGAAC
>JACDDJ010000370.1 GCA_013817065.1 Acidobacteriota bacterium | reverse complement strand
ACAGGCGCTGCGGCGCATGCTGCCGCGCGACAAAGGCACCATCATTCAGATCGGGTCGGCCCTGACGTACCGCTCTATTCCGCTGCAGAGCGCCTATTGCGGCGCCAAGGCCGCCGTCCGCGGCTTCACCGACTCGCTCCGCAGCGAGTTGCTCCACGACGGCAGCCACGTGCGGCTGACCCATGTGCACCTGCCGGCCGTGAATACGCCGCAGTCGGAGCGGCAGCGCAACAAGATGCCGAAGCAGCAGCGGCCGGTGCCGCCGCTCTTCAGTCCCGAAACCATCGCCGAGGCGATCCTCTGGGCGGCCGAACACGCCCCGCGCGAGATGCTCGTCGGCGGGCCCACGCTTCAGGCCGTGTGGGGACAGAAGTTCATCCCCGGCGTCCTCGATCGCTACCTGGCGAAGGCCGCGTGGGAGCCACAGTTCGTGGACAGGCCGAACGACCAGCAGCAGGACATTCTGTTCGAGACCATGCCGGGCGATCCTGGCGCGCACGGCCGTTACCGCGACGCCGAGCGCGGGCCAGACCTTCAACTCCGTCTGCGCACCCGCTTCTCTTCTTTCAGTGCGCTCTCTGCTCCCTCTGACCCGGAGGCCACGTAGCATGCCCGATTTCATCTGCAATCTTTCGGAACCCGGCCGGCCGCTCGCGCATGTCTGGGAGCACACGGTCGGCAGCGACCATGCGCCGGTCGCGTTGCGCGCGGATTGGCAGTCGCAACTGCAGCGATGCCACGAGGAGTTGGGCTTCCGGCACGTCCGCTTTCACGGCCTGATGTGCGACGACATGGGAACGGTCATCGTCCACGACGACAAGTTCCTCTATTCCTTCTTCAATGCCGACCAGATCATCGATTTCCTGCTGTCGATCGGGATGAAACCTTTTGTCGAGCTGAGTTTCATGCCTCAGGCGCTGGCGTCCGGTTCCACGACGGTGTTTCGCTACCGCGCCAACGTGACGCCGCCCCGGGACGGCCAACAGTGCGCGACCCTCATCGGCACGTTAGTCGGCCCTGGGTGAGCCGCTACGGTGTCGAAGAGGTGCGGACCTGGTTTTTCGAGGTGTGGAACGAGCCGAACCTCAAAAACTTCTGGACGGGGTCGCAGCAGGACTACTTCGACCTTTATCACACCGTGGAAGTGATCAAGGCGGTCGACGCCCAGCTGAAAGTGGGCGGCCCGCGACAGCCAAGAACGAGTGGATTGAAGAATTTCTCGCTTTCTGCGATCGGCAGCGACTGCCCGCCGACTTCGTGAGCACGCACCATTACCCGACCGACGCGCTGGGCAATGAGGATCAGGATACGGAGACACAGCTGTCCAACAGCCGGCGAAGCATCCTGCGCGAGCAGGTACAAGCCACGCACCGCCGCGCCCGCGGGCGGCCGGCTTATTACACCGAATGGAACACCTCCTCGAATCCTCGGGACCCACGGCATGACGAGCCCTACGCGGCCGCGTTCATCGTCAAGACGGTGCTGGAGGCGAGCGACCTGGTGGAGGGGTACAGCTTCTGGACGTTTTCGGACATCTTCGAGGAGAACTACTTTCCCTCGGTCCCCTTTCACGGCGGCTTCGGCCTGCTCAACCTGCACGGGATCGCGAAACCGGCGTACCGCGCCTTCGAGCTGTTACACCGCCTCGGCACCGACCGTCTGCTTGTCGACGGATTGCATGAAACCGCGGATGCCTGGGTGATTCGCAAGCCGGCGGCCGTCACCGTGCTGCTCGTCAATCACGCGCTGCCGCGTCATCCCATCGAGACGCAGCAGGTCCGGGTCCGGCTGACCGACGCGCGCGCCCCGCGGCGGGTGTACGTCGAGCGCATTGATGAGGACCACGCCAACGCCAAGCGCCTCTGGCGCGAGATGGGCGAACCGGACTACCTGAGCGCAAGCGAGGTGGAGCGCCTGCAGGAGGCCTCTCGCCTGGTGCAGGAACCGCACCCCTGGAAATACGGGGATCGCGTTATTCATCTGGAGCTCGCGCTGCCTCCGCAGGCCGTCGCGGCCGTCACGGTGGAGTTCGCGGAGCAGGCAACGACAGGCGCCGCCGCATGACCTCGCCATCCTCCAGCGGTGCCATGCTCGAGGCGCTTCAGCGGGATAGGTTTTCGTACTTCCTGGATCAGGCGAATCCCGCCAATGGGCTGGTATCGGACACGACCGAAGATGGCGCACCGGCCAGTATCGCGGTCGTCGGCTTTGCGCTGGCGGCGTATCCGGTAGGCGTCGAACGCGGGTTCTGGCCGCGCGCGGAAGCCGTCGCGCGCACGCTGACGACGCTGCGGTTTTTCTCGAACAGCTCGCAGGGAACTGAGCCGGACGCCACCGGGTATAAAGGGTTCTACTACCACTTTCTCGACATGCAGACGGGACGGCGGGTGCGGAAGTCCGAACTGTCGACCATCGATACGACGTTCCTGCTCGCCGGGGTGCTGACCGCCGCGGCCTATTTCGACAGGGAGGCCGAAGACGAGGCGGAGATTCGAGCGCTCGCCGACGCGCTCTACCGCCGCGTCGATTGGACCTGGGCGCAGAATGGCGGGACGACGGTCACGCACGGATGGAGGCCGGAAAGCGGCTTTCTGACGTTCCGTTGGGAAGGCTATGACGAGACGCTGCTCTTATACGTGCTGGGCCTCGGCTCACCGACGTACCCGCTGCCCGAAGAGAGCTACGCGGCGTGGACGTCAACCTTCGCCTGGACGACGATCTATGGCCACGAATTTCTTTATGCCGGCCCGCTGTTCATCCATCAATTCTCTCATCTGTGGATTGACTTCCGCGCCATTCAGGACGAGTTCATGCGGTCTAAGAGCATCGACTATTTCGAGAACAGCCGCCGAGCGACTTACCTGCAGCAGGAGTACGCGGTGCGCAACCCGCTCGGATTCAAGGGCTACGGCAAATCGGCCTGGGGCCTCACGGCCAGCGACGGCCCCGGGCCGGAATCACGCCGGATCGACGGCGTCGAACGCAGCTTCTTCGGCTACCGCGCGCGCGGCGTGCCCGACGGCCCCGACGATGGCACGCTCGCCCCGTGGGCATCATCGCTTCGTTACCGTTCGCGCCGGAGATCGCCCTCCCGGCCATTCGGCATTGCCAGGAGCGTATCCGGAGACTCGGACTTCCTACGGCTTCATCGGCAGCTTCAATCCCACCTACCTCTCGCCGTCCGGAGACGCGGCGGGCTGGGTCTGCCCCGTGCACTACGCCCTCAATCAGGGCCCCAACGTCTCGATGATCGAGAACTACCGTTCGGGCTTGGTCTGGCGGCTCATGCGCCGTTGCCCCTCCATCGTCACGGGGTTGCGCCGGGCCGGATTTGCGAATGGCTGGCTGTGACCGACACAAGCGCACTCGCTTACGACGAGCTATCAGTTCTGCCGAACGGAACCTGCAACTACCCACACGGGGGCTTCGCGCAGAGCTACAACGCGCAGGCCGGGGTCGATACCCAGACGATGCTGGTGGTGACGGCGCATGTCACGCAGGCCACCAACGACAAGCGCGAAATCGCGCCGGTACTGGATAAGGTTCAGAGCCTACCGCAGGCGCTCGGGCAGGTCACGGCGCTGTTGGCCGACACGGGTTACTTCAGTGCGGCCAACGTGCAGGCTTGCGAGTCGCGACTCATCGAGCCGATGCTGGCAATGAAGCGCGAATCGCACCACATTCCTGTGCTCGAGCGCTTTGCTGCAGACGCGCCGGTGCCCGAAAGCGACGATACGGTGTGAAGATGGCGCATCGGCTGAGCACGAAAACAGGTGGAGCACTGTATGGATTGCGCAAGCAGACCGTGGAGGCGGTGTTCGGGATCATCAAGCGCGTGATGGGCTGGTGCCAGATGAGCATGCGCGGGCTGGACAAGGGGCAGCGGTGATGCCAAGCGTGCTGTCGTACTTCCGCGACTACTTTTCCCCCGACAGCCTTGCTCCCAAGGCTAGCCACTCGACCGGCCAGATCGCCGCTCATCTCTACCATGTGATGAGTTCCTGGGGTCCTGTCACGTACCTCGATGATGGTGACCACCCCCGCGGACTGTCCGAAAGCCTGTACGTCGGGCACTTCTGGGCCTTCCAGAGGATGGCCACGGCCAACGACTTCGCTGCGCGGGTCGCCTTCTACGTGGTTGCCGATCCCGACTGGACGCGGAGGCTCCTCCTGCCGCTGGCCGCATCGTTCGGCGTTCCTATGCCGGAGTGGGACCTGCCACCCTCTGGGTTCGACCACGAGGCAACCATGGAACTGAGTGACCTGGTTTTCCTCGTCGGGAACAGTTTCACGCTCTCCACCTTCCCCGCTCGGTGGCACGACAAGATACGCCTGCTCAACTACTCGGTGGATGTGAGGCGCTATGTCGCAGATCTGGGTGTGGAGCGTCGCCGCAACGACTTCGTCTACGTAGCGACGCAGTGTTCGTTGCGTAAAGGTTTCCCCGACGTGGTGCGCACCTGGGCCGGCGTCGATCCTCGGCGCGCTCAACTGCACGTGGTGGGCAGCCTCGCAGCCCCATTTGACGGCATGCTCGCGGCCCACGACAACGGCAGCATCGTCGTCCACGGCTTCGTTCCCTCGGACTCGGACCGATACGTGCGGCTGCTGCAGTCCTGCCGGTTCGCCTACATCCCGACCTACTCCGAGGGGCAGATGGGTACCGTCTTGGAGGCCATCTACGCAGGCTGCGTGCCGATCACTACACGGGCAAGCGGTGTCGCCGACGGCGTTCTCGAGCACTGCGTCGTTGTGGAGCCGCTAGACATCGCGGGGCAGCGCGAGGCCATCGAGCGGGTGCTGTCGTGGTCTGAGGAGGAGTATGCCCATCGCGCGGCCCTCCTGATCTCGGCGGCGACCCGCCTCCAGAGCTGGGACCTTTTCGAAGAACGCGTGCATGCCGGAATCAAATCGCTGCTGCCCGGTTCTGTTCCCGTCACTCGAGACAGGCAGGCATGAGTGGCTCACGACCACCTTGACGAGCCCTTCTGGCGTTCCGGCCTGGCAGTGCTCCAGGACTTCGTCCCGCAGGAGGAATGTACCCGTCTGCTCGCCCGGTTGGCTTCCTACTGCGCAGAGCACGAGCCACCTCTCATCGAACGTGCGCACGGCGACCGCCCGCTGCGGTATCAGGTAATCGACGGGCTGCGCATGCCTGAGGCATTGCCCGGGCTGCACGATCTCTACCGCCGGGTCGGTGGGACGCTGTCGCAGCTCGCCGGTCGGCCATTGGTCCCCTTTACCAGTCGTGCCGTCGCCCGCAACGTCAACATCACACCCCCGGGTGGGTCGTACCGCTGGCACTACGACCGCAACGCAGTTACCGGGGTGCTTTACCTGAATGC
>JACDDJ010000369.1 GCA_013817065.1 Acidobacteriota bacterium | reverse complement strand
ATCCGGGCCACGCCGTCCCCGAAGCGCGTGCGGATCTCCTCGAGCCTCGTCCGTCCACCCTGATCCTCCGCGGCGTCGTGCAACAGCGCGGCGATCGCTTCGTCCTCGCCGCCGCCGTCGTCGAGCACGATCGAGGCAACTCCCATGAGATGTCCGATGTAGGGTGACGAATTGCCCTTGCGGGTCTGCGCGCCATGTATCTCGTGCGCGAAATTGAACGCTTCGTCGAACCGGGACGTGAGGGTGGCCATGCGCGGTGCTCCTGGCCAATCCTACACTGCACATCGGACACCGCACGCACATCGCACATCGAACCTCGCACGTAGAATGGTCGAGATGGAGAGATTGACGCGGCCAGTCTATGAGGCACTCGCGGCTCTGGGTATCCCCTACGACACTTACGAGCATCCGCCGGTCTTCACGAGTGACGACGTCGAGGCGCACTGGCGCAACATCCCCGCCACCCCGGTGAAGAACCTGTTTCTCCGGAACAAGAAGGGGAATCGCGAATACCTGGTAATCGTCGCGGTCGAGAAGCGGGTCGACCTTCAGCAGCTGGTGAAGACCATTGGCGATGACAGGCTGAGCTTTGGCTCGCCTGATCGGTTGATGCAGACGCTGGGGCTCACGCCTGGCTCCGTCTCGCCGTTCGGTCTACTTCACGAGGGCAGCGGGGCGGTGCAGGTCATCATCGACACGGACTTGCGTCGGGCCGAACGCCTGATCTTCCATCCCAACATCAACACCGCGAGCGTGACGATCTCGTTCAGCGACCTGGAGAAGTTCCTTGCGTCGCGGCGAAGCAAGGTGCGAAACCTGGCCGTGTAGCCCGTGAACTCCGTGTTCCGTGCAATCCGTGGCAGTCCGTGAAATCCGTGTGTCTAGTCCGTGCTCTTCTTTGGACGCATGTTCGGCTGCAGGATCCGCTTACGGATGCGGATGCTGTGCGGCGTCACCTCGACGAGTTCGTCCTCGTTGATCCACTCGATCGCCTGCTCGAGACCCAGCCGGCGCGGCGGAATGAGGCGGACGGCTTCGTCGGCGCCGGACGAACGCATGTTCGTCTGCTTCTTTTCCTTCGTGACGTTGACGTCCATGTCAGACGCCCGGGCATTCTCGCCGATGATCATGCCCTCATACACGGGAGCGGTCGGATCGATGAAGATCTCGCCGCGCTCCTGCAGGTTCCAGATCGCGAAGGCGGTCGACACACCAGTACGATCCGCCACTAGTGCGCCGTTAGCGCGCGAGGCGATCGCGCCGTGCCACGGCTCCCAGCCGGCAAACAGCGTGTTCATGATGCCGGTGCCCTTGGTATCGGTGAGGAACTGCGAGCGGAAACCGATCAGGCCGCGCGCCGGGATGCGGAACTCGAGGCGGACGCGTCCGCTTCCGTGGTTCACCATCTTCGTCATCGTCCCGCGGCGCATGCCAATGGCCGCGATTACGACGCCCTGGAACTCCTCGGCGACGTCGATGACGAGGTCCTCGACCGGTTCCATCACCTTGCCGCCCATTTCCTTGGTGACAATGTCGGGTCGTGAGACCTGCAGCTCGAACCCTTCGCGGCGCATCATCTCGATGAGAATCGAGAGCTGCAACTCACCGCGGCCGAGTACCTTCATCTGCTCGGGGCTGTCGGTCGGCTCGACGCGAATCGAAACGTTGCCGAGCAGCTCGCGATCGAGGCGGTCTTTGATCTGGCGGGACGTAACGAACGTACCGTCGCGGCCGGACATCGGCGACGTGTTGACGCCGAAGATCATCGACACGGTCGGCTCGTCCACCGCGATCGGCGGCATCGCGAGCTGGTGCTCCATATCGGCGATGGTCTCGCCGATCGTGATGTCCTCGATACCGGCGAGGCAGACGATGTCGCCTGCGGCAGCTTCGGTGATATCGATGCGTTTCAGACCGTCGAAGGCCATCAGTTTGGTGACCTTGGTTTCGTGAACCTTGCCCTCGAGCTTGCAGACGACGACCTGGTCACCCACTCTGACGCGGCCGTTGAAGATGCGCCCGATGGCGATGCGCCCGAGATAGTCGCTCGCATCCAGATTCGCCACCAGCATCTGCAGGGGCGCTTCCGGATCGCCCTTTGGCGGCGGGACCGCATCGAGGATCGAGTCGAATAGCGGACGCAGGTCCGCGCCCGCCGTTTCCATCGACACGCTCGAGGTGCCGGCACGGGCGCTGGTGTAGAGGATCGGAAAGTCGAGCTGTTCTTCGGTTGCGTCGAGGTCGATGAAGAGATCGAACACCTCGTTGACGACTTCTTGGATTCGTGCGTCGGGGCGGTCGATCTTGTTGATGACCACGATCGGCGTGAGGCGCCGCTCGAGTGCCTTCCGCAAGACAAATCGCGTCTGGGGAAGTGGACCCTCGGATGCGTCGACGAGCAGGAGGACGCCGTCAACCATCGACAGCACTCGCTCGACCTCACCGCCAAAGTCAGCGTGGCCCGGCGTATCGACGATATTGATGAGGTGGTCCTTGTAGTGGACCGCCGTGTTCTTCGCCAGGATGGTGATGCCGCGCTCGCGCTCGAGGTCGGTGTTGTCCATGGCGCGCTCGGCGACGCGCTCATTGGCCCGGAAGGTGCCGCTCTGTTGCAGCAGTGCATCGACGAGGGTGGTCTTGCCGTGGTCGACGTGCGCGATGATCGCGACGTTACGCCGAAGTTGATTCGCGACAGTAGAAGAGGTTTTTGTGTGCCCGGGCATCCCTACAGTGTACCGCGCAACGGCCAATTGCTGATGTTTATTCAGCCGTTCGGCCGTTGCCGCTACACCCCGAACTAACGCTTGATCCAGAACGTCAAGCCGCCATACAGCCGCCAATGGTCTGGGGCGAAGTCGTTGACCTGGAACCGCCTGATGTCCGCCCTGGCGAGCAGACGCTCCCCGAACGGGACCTTCACGCCGCCGCCAATGTTCCAGGTAATCTCGGTGCTGGATCCGACCCTGAGAGCAACTGGGTCCGGCACGTCATAGTCCGGATTCGAGCGCTCCCAGCCGATACCGAGCGTCGCGTAAGGCGTCACCCGCGGGACGTCGAAATGGTAGACCACATTGCCGCTGAAGTTGGTCAGCGACCAGTCCAGGTTGTCATCATCCCCCGCGACATCGAAGACATGCCCGAGATCGAACTCAAATCCCAGGTTCCGGGTCCAGTCGTAGCCCACCGCGAACCCAACGCCCAGACTGCTGCCGAGGTCAGTGGGGGTTCCGAATGAGACGCCCACGAAGGGGGTAACGGTCACCGTCCTGGGTTCGGCCACCGACTGCGCCTGAGCCTCCGCAGCCGAAGGGATGAGTGCGAGCGCCCCAACGAGCGCGCCGCCAACGAGTCCTTTCCGTATCAATCGCATTCCGCCTCCGACGAGTAAAAAGATCCCAGTAGCGCTGGGTGCATCCGTGTAATCGGTCTGATCCGTTCCGTCTAATCCGTGCCTATCCCGTGGATTCCGTGTGATTAGACGGAGAACGCTGCAAACTGGCTGCCCTGATCAACTAATCTCCGGGGCCGTGCGTCATATTGGTGACACGACGATGCGGGCTGAACGGAGCATATGCGAGTAAAGCTCGCTGGCGGGCGTGCATGACACCTGATCCCGACCTGGTCAACCGGGCCGCCGGGGGTGACCATGCAGCCTTCCATTTACTGGTCGAGCGTCACCGGACGATGGTGTATCGAGTCGCGTACCAATTTGCCAGCAATCATCACGATGCTGAAGACATTACCCAGGAAGTCTTCATCAAGGTCTACAGGTCGCTCGACAAATTCCGGCAGGACGCGCAGCTGACCTCGTGGATGTATCGGATTGCGATGAACGCGTGCATTGACCATAAGCGTCGACAGTCGCCCGCGGGCGCGGCGCCGTTTGGAGAAGAAGCCGAATTCAAGATGTTGAACACGCCAGAAGAAGCACCCGGCCCCGAAGATCGCGCCTATGCCGGGGAGCTGGGGGAGGTCCTAGAACAGGAGATCCAGCGGCTCCCGCCTGGTCAGCGTGTCGTGTTCATCATGCGTCATCATCAGGGGCTCAAGCTCGGGGAGATTGCCGAATCGCTTGGTCTCGCGGAAGGAACCGTCAAACGGCAGCTGCACGCGGCCGTGCACCGGTTGCGGCAGGCGTTGACCGTGGCGAATGTGACGACGGGGGGCCAGGCATGACCGCCCCGTGCCGGATCCTGGACGACGGCACGATCGAGCTCTACTTCTACGGAGAGCTGGACGACACCGCGCATGCGTCCGTCCGGGCGCACCTCGCGGGTTGCCGGGATTGCGCCCAGGTGCTGGAGGAACTGCAGGTCATCCGCGCCGCGCTGTCGACCCGACCCGACATCTCTGGTCCCGCGTCCGGTGATTGGACCGCCTTCATGGCCCGGCTCGACGCCGCCGTCCAGCAACATCGCCTCGTCCCGTTCGCGCCGCGACCAGCGGTCGCCAAGACCGTTCTTACGCGGCGGCCGTTCGTCGGTCTGCTCGCGACGGCGGCCCTCCTCGCGGTCGTCGCGCTTAGTGTGTTCATGGCCTCACGAGCGGGTCGCACCATCACAGATCAGCCCGGTCCGACGCCGGTGGAGCAGGTGGCCTCGAGGGACACGCCGGTCGAGCCGGAGATGCAGGCTGCATTGACCGCCGTTGGCCTGCGTCATCTCGAGCGCTCCAAGCTGGTGGTGCTGGGCCTCGCGACGAAGGATTCGATGCCGGATTCGGCGCCCGGGCAGGGGCCGGACTGGGCCTATGAGCGCGAGCTGGCGACTTCGCTGCTGAATGACACGCGCATCTACAGGCAGGCCGCCGAGCAACGTGGGCTGACACGGCTGGCGAGCGTCATGCGGGATCTCGAGCTCGTATTGTTGCAGACGTCGATGGCCGAAGCCGGTGATCGAGCTGCCTTGCCGCAGATCCAGCGGCTGATTCACAAGCGTGGGCTGGTCGAGAAGATGGACGGTGTCGGTACGACAGGAATACTCCCATGAAGCAGTTGTTGATCTGTGCGGCGGTCGTCGTCGGCTTCTCGGTTCCCCCGGCGGTTTACGCGGGCGAACCGGGCGACTCGCAGCGGCTCGAACGCGCGAAGGACTTGATTGCCGACGAGCAGTGGGAACGCGCGATCGAGCAGCTGAAGGCTGCCGCTGCGGATGCGAAAGAACGGAATAAGGACGAAGCGCTCTTCTGGCTGGCTCACAGCCAGCACCAGGCCCGCGACCTCGCGGCGGCGCTGCAGACGATCTCCGAGCTCGAACAGCGGCACCTCACCAGCCGCTGGGTCAAGCCGGCGCGGTCGCTGCGGATCGAGATCGCGCAAAAGCTTCGACGTGACGACGTCCTTTGGATG
>JACDDJ010000368.1:1639-5357 GCA_013817065.1 Acidobacteriota bacterium | reverse complement strand
CTCCATGAGAGAGTGGACGAGCTGTTCGCTCAGGGCGAAACAGCCGCTCGTGACGAAGCGCGCTCGGTAGCCGAGGCCCTGCGCGCGGCGCTGTCGTCAGGAACCGTCCGCGCCGCCGAGCCCGACGTGAACACGGCGTCTGGCTGGCGGGTGAACGCCTGGGTAAAGCGCGGGATCCTGCTGGCGTTCCGCTTCGGCGACACCGTCGAGATGAGCGGTGTTGACGGTGGCCGGTTCTTCGACAAGGACACTCTTCCCCTGCAACCGCTGGACGCTCGCAGCGGCATCCGCGTCGTACCCGGCGGGTCGAGCATCCGCGATGGCGCTTTTATTGGCCATGGGGTGATCTGCATGCCGCCGATGTACGTGAACATCGGCGCCTGGATTGGTGAAGGGACACTGATCGACTCGCATGCCCTCGTCGGTTCATGCGCACAAGTCGGCAACCGCGTGCACATCAGTGCCGCCGCACAGCTCGGCGGGGTTCTCGAGCCGGTGGGCGCGTTGCCGGTGATCGTCGAGGATGACGTGCTCATCGGCGGGAACTGCGGGGTCTACGAAGGCGCGGTGATCAAGAAACGCGCCGTGCTTGCGGCTGGAACCATCCTGACGGCATCCACCCCGCTCTACGATCTGACGACAGGCACGATCATCCGGGCCGCGCCGGGTGAGCCACTTGTGGTCCCGGAAGGCGCGGTGGTTGTGCCGGGTACTCGTCCGGTGAAGACGGGGCCGGGAAAGGACTGGGGCCTGTCGGTCGCGACGCCGATCATCGTGAAGTACCGCGACGAACAGACCAGCGCCAGGACGGCGCTCGAAGAATGGATACGCTGACGGCGCTCGCGTTTGCGCGCGAGCTCATCGACATCGACTCGACGACGGGAAGTGAAGGTGAGGCGGGGCGCTGGCTGGCGGCCCGGCTGCGCGCCCTCGGCTACAACGTCACGGAACAGCCCGTCGAAGGCGATCGTTTCAACGTGTTCGCGAGGCTCGACTCGCCGGATGTCGTGCTGTCGACGCACTTCGACACCGTGCCGCCGTTCATCCCGAGTCGAAAGCTGGGGGGGTGCTCTACGGGCGTGGCGCCTGTGACGCCAAAGGTATCCTCGCCGCACAGGTTGCCGCGGCCGAGCGCCTTCGCGCGGCCGGGCATCGAACTGTCGGTTTGTTGTTCGTGGTCGGCGAGGAGCGGGGCAGTGAGGGCGCCACGCTCGCGAACCAGTCGTCGCCGGGCTCGCGGTTCCTGGTCAACGGTGAGCCGACCGACAGCATGCTCGCGACCGGCACGCGCGGAATTGTGCGGGTCAGGCTCCATGCCCGCGGCCGCGCCGGACACTCGTCCGCGCCCGAGCAGTTCGAATCCGCGATCGAGAAGCTGCTCGATGCGCTGGTGCGGCTGCGAAGCATGCAGCTGCCATCCGATCCAGTGTTCGGGACGACGTCCTACAGTGTTGGCCTGATCAGCGGGGGTGTGGCACCGAACGTCGTTCCTGCCGACGCCCAGGCAGAGGTGATGTTCCGCATCGTCGGGGACGCCGACGATGTACTCGCTGAGGTGAATGGGCTGGAGCCTCTCGTCTCGGTTGAGGAGGTCCTTCGCGTGCCGCCGGTCCGGTTACACACGATCCCCGGGTTCCCGTCGCGAAGCTTCCCGTTTACGACCGACATCCCGCTGCTCGATCGATGGGGAGCTCCGCTGCTCTTCGGTCCTGGATCGTTCCTCGTTGCGCACACCGACGACGAGCACTTGTCGATCGCCGAGTTCGACGCGGCGATCGACGCCTACGTGAGAATCGTTACGGCGCTGTCAGAAAAACGGGGACACTCAACTTAACGCTAACTCGTTGAAACCGCGCGGGTGTGATCGGAAGCCGCCCCCGTGGTTTCAATCACTTAGCGTTAAGTTGAGTGTCCCCGTTTTGCCGGGGACGCTGTTGTCCGCCCAGCGGGTGTCTGGAACCGGCCGGTAGTCTTTCCACGTCAAGGACACCTGGTCCTGCACCCGCTGTGGATCGATCGCCCCGGGAACGGACGGCTGCCAAACATCGGTTCATGGGCACATTGATCAATCGATAGATCGACAACCCGATAGATCGATAGATTTACGCGTACATCCCGCGCATACGCGTGACGGTTGCGACGCGGTTGATTGCCACGATGTAGGCGGCCGTGCGCAGGTCCGTCTTGTAACGGATCGAGGTCTGCAGCACGTCGTCGAAGGCCTCCATCATCTTGGCCTCGAGGCGCTTGTTGACTTCCTCTTCCTCCCAGAAGTAGCCATGGCGATCCTGGACCCACTCGAAGTAGGACGTGGTGACGCCGCCGGCGTTGGCGAGGATGTCGGGGATCACGAAGACGCCGCGATCGTGGAGGTGCTTGTGCGCGTCGGGGGTCGTCGGGCCATTCGCGCCCTCGGCAATCACCTTGGCTTTGATGGTCGGGGCATTCTCCATGGTGATCTGGTTCTCGAGGGCGGCCGGCACGAGCACGTCGACGTCGAGCTTGAAGAGGTCGTTGTTTTCGAGCGGCTCGCCGCCGGGGAACCCGTCGATCGTCTTGTGCTGCTTGGCGAAGTCGATCATCTTCGTGATGTCGAGCCCGGCCTTGTTGTAGACGCCGCCCTTCCAGTCGGTCACCGCGATGACCCTGGCGCCGATCTTCGTCAGCAGGTCCGCCGAGACCGAGCCGACGTTGCCAAAGCCCTGGACCGCAACCGTCGCACCCTTGATGTCGAACTTCAGGTGCTTGGCCGCTTCGCGGGTCGTGATCATGACGCCGCGGCCGGTGGCCTCACGACGGCCAAGCGAGCCCCCCATTTCGATGGGCTTGCCGGTCACGACCGCCGTCGCGGTATAGCCGACGTGCATGCTATACGTGTCCATGATCCAGGCCATGATCTGGTCATTCGTATTGACGTCCGGCGCCGGTACGTCCTTGTCGGGGCCGATGGCGTCAACAATCTCGGCAACGTAACGGCGGGTCAGGGCCTCGAGCTCGCGGCGCGACATCTGCGTCGGATCGCAGATGATGCCGCCCTTGCCGCCGCCGAACGGAATATGCGCAACGGCGCACTTCCACGTCATCCAGGCAGCAAGCGCCGTGACCTCATCGAGGGAGACGTCGGGGTGATAACGGATGCCGCCCTTCGCCGGTCCGAGCGTGATGTTGTACTGGACGCGATAGCCAGTGAACACCTCGATCTGACCGTTGTCCATCTGGATCGGACAAGACACCGTGATCTGCCGCTTCGGATGGGTCAGGATCTTCCAGATACCAGGATCGAGGCCAAGGAGCCGCGCCGCTCCGTCGAACTCCTGGAGCATCGCGTTGAAAATGTTGCCACCTGCTGCCATGTGACTCCTAAAGTATTAGTGCCGGGCCGGTTGAGAGCGGCCCTCGCTTCGCAAACAGTCCAAGCTACTGTGGCAGAATGCGGCAAGTCAAGCCGCCGAGACCAACTCAGGCCACAGTGGAACAGGTCGACACTGACGCTATGCGAGCTCAATTCATCACGGCGTTTGCGGTTGTACTGACGTCCGCGGCCCTCCTCGCTCAGCGCGGGCCACGGGCTGATCTCATTCTCACAAACGGCCGTATCTACACCGTGGACGCGGCGACGCCGTGGGCCGAGGCGATCGCGATCAGCGGCTCCCGCATCCTGGCGGTGGGGACGGTCGGGGAGGCGCAGGCGCATGCCGGGCCGCAGACACGTTCCATC
>JACDDJ010000368.1:0-1629 GCA_013817065.1 Acidobacteriota bacterium | reverse complement strand
AAGCTACTGTGCCAGAATGCGGCAAGTCAAAATGAGATTCGCACTCGTTTTCACCGTATTCCTGGCCGTCGGCCTCGACGCGCAGGGTGCCCGGCCGCCCGAGCTTGTTCTCACAAACGAACGGATCTACACGCTCGACGCTGCGAAGCCGTGGGCTGAGGCCGTCGCCATCAGTGGATCGAAAATTGTTGCGGTGGGCTCATCGGCCGCGGTCACCGCGCTGGCCGGTCGGGTGACGCGCACCATCGACCTGAAGGGCGCATTCGTCTCGCCGGGATTCAACGACGCGCACGTCCACATCGATAGCACCGGCGGTCTGCTCGTCGGGGTCAACCTGCTCGAAGTGCACGAGGCGAAGGCCTTCGCTGAAGCCGTCAAGGGCGCTGCATCGCGGCTCCCGCCGGGCAGCTGGATTACGAGGGGCGACTGGGGAGCTTACGAGCAATGGAACGCCGGAAGTGCGGGCGCCGCCGCGCCCGGAACTCGAGCGGGCGCCAGCGGCCCCTTCACACCATCCCGCGATCTCGTTGACGCCGTCACTCCAAACCATCCCGTCTTCGTGCAGCGGTTCGATCGCAGCATGTACCTTGCGAATTCGCTCGCGCTCAAACTCGCTGGCATCACCGACAACACACCGAATCCGCCGAACGGCGAGATCCATAAGGACGCCAAAGGACGGCTGTCCGGCATCCTCAAAGGCTCCGCGGCAGACCTGGTCAGAAGAGTGATCCCGCCCGTGCCGTTCGAGCAGCGGCTCGTGCAGGTTCGCGCCGTTCTAAAGGAAGCGCGCGAAGGTGGCGTGACGACGATGCAGGACCTGACGAGTGCGGAGCAACTGCGCGCGTATCAGGAACTGCAGCGACGTGGAGAGTTGACGTCGCGGATCATGCTGCGGCCGACGCTTGACAACGTTACGCACACCGCTGCCCTCGGGATCTCGAGCGGATTCGGTGACGACTGGCTCCGCTTCATCGGCTACAAGGCCTGGGTGGACGGGATCATGGGCAGCAGCGGCGCGATGTTCTTTGAGCCGTACACTCACGATCCGAAGAACAAGGGTCTGGTGCGCGACATCATGAACCCCGAAGGGCAACCCGGCGCAGCGATGAACATGAGCGCGAGTCAGCATTACACCGAGTTTCCTCCCGGGAACCTCGAGAAGCTGATCGAGCGGGCAATCACGACGGGACTTCCGCCGCACGTTCATGCCATCGGCGACAAGGGCAATCGCATCATCCTCGACGTCTTCGAGAAGATGCTCGCGAAGCACAAACTCACGGATGCTGATCATCGGTGGCGAGTGATCCACGCGCAGGTCGTCCACCCGGACGACTTCGCGCGATTTGGCAAGCTGAGGCTCGTTGCGGAGGTGAATCCGTACCACGTCTCGGACGACATGCGGTGGATGGAAGAGCGCATCGGCCGCGACAGATCACAGGGCGCATACGCCTTCCGCAAGTTGAAGGACGCCGGGGCAGTGCTGGTCTTCGGCAGCGACAGTCCGGGGACGAACGCCGCGCGCTACTTTCTGAATCCCGTCTATGGACTCTATGCGGCGGTCTCTCGTCAGACCCTGGCGGGGGAGCCGAAGGCTGGCTGGTTTCCCGATCAGCGCTTATTGATCGAAGA
>JACDDJ010000367.1 GCA_013817065.1 Acidobacteriota bacterium | reverse complement strand
GGCCACAAGCACGCGAGCCCGGCCGAATGGCCGGGCGGCGCGCGCTCAGGACCTGACTCTAGGCCCCTTTGGCCGCCGTCTGAACCAGGTGTTCGAGCAGGTGGCGACGATGCGCGAGTTCCTGCTGTGACAGCGGACGTTTCCGCGAGGCAGTCGGCGGTTCGAGCGGCAGTTCCCGCTGTGTCCAGGCGGCACGGCGCGCGCGGGTGCGCTCCATCCCCGCCCTGAAGCATTCGAAGCAAAGTGCGCGGCCGTTCCCGTGGGTGCAGCTTGCCATGGCTATCGAGCCTCCTCCATCAGTTGCAGCAAATGCCGTGCCCTGATCTGCGCCTGGCGGCGCCGATGCTCGAGAATTCGATATTTATCAGGGCCCCTGAGCCCGCCGCCGGGGTTCGCCAGGCGCAACCCGGCCCGCCCGCGGCCGCCCGCAGTCGTGGCAACGCCACCGGTGGTCGTCATCCCGCCGAAATCCAGCTTCAGTGCCGTTGATCCATCGAACCGCGTCATCGGTGCTCCTTTGCGACCTTCTTGGGCCGCGTGGCAGCCAGTTCAGGGCTGCGTTGCCAGTCCGGCGACCGCTTCGATCGCCGCATGCAGGCAGTGTAGAAGGAGGGTGTGACAGGGCAGGTCAACACACAGAATGGACGGATTCGCACGGATTTCACCGAGATGTGGGATTATCCCGGGCAGCTATGCTGACCCTGCGAAAGCACAAGATCTCGCGACTGGAGGAGTTCAGCGATGCAGTGTTTGGCTTCGCCCTCACGCTGCTCGTGATCACCTCCAGCGTGCCCCGCAGTTACGAAGACCTGATAGCTCTCGTGAGGGGGATCCCGGCGTTTGCCTGCTGCTTCGCCCTGCTCATCTGGGTCTGGAACGACCACGACGGCTTGTTCGAGCGCTACCCGCTGAACGACGGGATCACTGTCGTTCTCAACAGCGCGCTGCTGTTTTTTGTCCTGCTCTACGGCTACTCGCTGAAGTTCATGTTCGATGCGCCGCGCCTCGTCTTCATCGCGCCGATGGGCTTCGCGCTGAGGGGTCCGGTCCACTGGTGGTTCGGCAACGCGGTCGAGCGCCGGCGGCAGGCCCTTGAAGCCGCAGCGGTTCGGAACCGAGCGCAGGTCAACTGAAATGCCCCGCAACGCGGAAGTCATCCGCCAGTGGTCCATCCTCAAGGAGCTCGAAGCGTCACGCCGGGTCACCATCGACGACCTGGCGGCGCGCACCGGCGTGACCACTCGCACGATCCGCCGCGATCTCGAAGCGCTGCAAACCGCCGGCTTCCCCCTCTTCGACGAGACGCACGACGGCAAGAAATACTGGACCCTCGAGCAGAAAGCCTTCAAACGGCTTGACGACACCGGCTTCACGCTGGCGGAGCTGAGCGCGCTCTACTTCTCACGCACGCTGGTCGAATGCCTGTCCGGCACGCCGTTTCAGCGCGACGTCACCAGCGCCTTCGACAAGTTGTCCACCGCACTGACGCCAGGGATGAAGCAGTTCCTCGATCGCATGCCGCTCGTCATGGAGGCGAAGGCGGAGCCCGGCGCCCAGGCAACCGAACCGCGGACCAAGGAAGTCGCGCAGCTCGTCGAAGCCACCATGCAGCATCGGCGCGTGACGATGAGGTATCACTCGTTTTCGAGTAATCGCGAGAAGACGTATCTGTTCGAGCCGTATCGGCTCGTATTCGGGCAGGGCGGGCTCTACGTCATCGGCATGGTGCCGGAGTACGGCGAGCTGCGCACGTTTGCGGTCGACCGGGTGGAACAACTGTCGCTGACCGAGGATCGATTCGAGCCGCTGGAGCTGCCCGAGGACGCGTTTGCGCACTCGCTCGGCGTCAATCAAGGCACGCCCGAACAAATCGAAGTGGTCTTCGCGTCGAAGATCGCACGCTACATCCGCGAGCGGGTCTGGCATCCATCGCAGGAGCTGACCGAAAAACCCGACGGATCGCTTCAGCTGACGCTGCACGTGGTGAACGACTGGGCGCTAAAAAGCTGGATCCTGGGGTTTGGCGCCCTTGCGCTGGTGACCGCACCCGCCGGCCTCGCGACTGAGCTCGCGGCGGAGTTGAAGGCGGCTGCGGACCAGTACACCAACCCGGCCTGACGGTCGCGCTATACCGCCGCGAAGAGCGTGAGCGCGAATCCGACGTCCGTGTCGACCCACTGGTTGCGCGACGCCAACCCGGCACTCGCGCCCATCGCAACGATCTGCTCCGGTTCGTACTTGTACGAGCTCTCGGTCCAGATGCGTTCCCCGGCCTCGAACGACACCGTCATCTCCGCCGCCGGGATGCGGACGCGCTGCGCCACCCGGCTGACCAGATGCATCTCGATCCGCTGGTCCGCGGCGTTCCACACCGCGACGTGATCGAACGCCGCGAGATCGAAGTCGCCGCCAAGCTCGTTGTTGATGCGGACCAGCAGGTTCTTGTTGAACGCAGCCGTGACACCGAGCGGATCGTCGTAGGCATCGATCAGGTCGAGCTCGGGCTTGGCCAGGTCCGCGCCGAGCAGCAGGAAGTCACCGGGCGAAACCGCGGCGCGGATCCGGCGCAGAAACGCGTGCGCGGCCGGCGTATCGAAGTTGCCGATGTTGGATCCGAGCAGCAGCACGAGCATCCGGCCGTCCCCACGGCGCGCGGCGGCGGCCTGGCGCAGACCTTCCTCGTAGGTTGACTGATGGCCGACCACCGAGAGGTGCAGCCGCGTCAGCCGCTGTTCGGTGTGTTCGATCGCCTGCGGCGAGATGTCGATCAGATGGACGTGCGCCGATGCACCTCGTGCCTGCAGCGCCTCGGCAAGCAGCACCAGCTTCTCGCCACTGCCGCAGCCCAGTTCGACGATCGTGCCGTTTGCCTTGCCGATGCTGGTGACAATCGCGTCGGCGTGGCGCGCCAGCAGCGCACTCTCGGCGCGGGTGATGCGATACCACGGCAGCCGGCAGATGGCATCGAACAGGCTCGACCCAAGTGCGTCATACAGATACTTCGACTGCAGCTGTTTCGGTGTACTCGAAAGGTCAGCACGCACGTCGGCGGCAAACTGCGCCGTCAATTGATCGATTGCAGGCTTCATCGTGACGACACCGTTCTGAACTTCGCGTAGACGTATGGATAATCCGGGCGGAACCAGTTCCGGAAGCTCGGACGGATCAGTTCCTTTGCCGTTCCCGCCGACGCCCCCTTCATCACGAAGTGCTGGCCGTCGAAGAACTCGGCAGAGTATTCGGGGTAGGACACCATCGGCTCGAATCCCGCAAACGGCGTGAAGATCGACGAGGTCCACTCCCAGCCGTTGCCAACGAGATCGTGGACGCCCCAGGCACTCGCGCCCGCGGGTCGTGATCCGGCGGGCACCGGCTCCCAGCTGGCGAAATCGAACTGCCCGCGGGCGCGATCCGGCTTCTCTGCGCCCCACGGATAGAACCGCTCCTCACCGGACGGCGTCCCGTACGCTGCCCGATGGAACTCCGCCTCTGTCATCAGCCGTCGTCCGCGCGAGGCGGCAAACGTGACAGCGTCCTTCTGACTCGTGTAGACGGGCCAGGCCGGTGGCAGCGGGATCGTCTCGAACATGCCGCGCCAGAACCACCGGCCGTCCTGTCGGATCCAGAATGCCGGCGGATCCACGTGATCGGCTTCCACGAACGGCAGGTAGTCCGCGTTGGTCACGCTGTGCCGATCGATCTCGAACTCGTCAACCGACACAGTGTGCGCATCGAACTCGTTGTCCCACCCGAACACAATCTCCGCACGGTGAGCACCGAGCGTCGCTGTGCCTGCGGGAATCGTGACGGTACCGGCCGCCGGCGGTTCGCCCTTCACTTCGTAGGGCAGATACAGAGGGCGCAGCTTCTGTTCGTGCGGCAGGCGATGCCACATATAGAGGAGTGTCTCCTGGTGCATCGCCTCGTGTTCGAGCGCCGTGTAGAGCGCCTCCCCTCGACGCATCGCCGGACGTGATTCATCGAAGCGCGCTTCGCTCATCGCGCGAGTGATCAGCGCGTCGGCCGCCGCGCCAAACGCCAGGACCTCGTCCCGCGATGGCCACTGCGTATCGGCGCCACTGCGCGGCACTGCGCTGTCGATACTGTCGGGATCGATACCGCGCGCAAACAGCCGTTCGAGCCGCGCGTCCACGCCCTGTTCGCCCAGACCGCGGTTGAGGAAGGAGATGATGCTGAAGGCGGGCAGGTGGCCTTCGTAGAACACAATCGGATTCCGCAGCGCGATCGGCCGAGCATAGTATGCAGACGGATCGATCAGGTCGAACAGCGCCCGGGACCGCGTCCGATTCCGCACATACCACGCCGCAGCGGCCGTCCGATCGATCGTGGTGGCATCTCGTAATGTCGTCATTAATACCTGCCGAGCTTCCCGTTTTCGGTTGCGTCTTGCCGTATTTCTTCGACGTTGGACGCCCTCGGCCTCGCCCCGGTCCCGCCTGCTACCGGGGACGGTCGCCGCCTCGCTGACGTCCAAGTCGACAGTTGCAAAGCTGGGGCCCCCGGCGTGTTACGCTAGAGCATCCGGTCCGGCGCGAAAGTGGCGGAACTGGCAGACGCGCCGGACTTAGGATCCGGTAGCCGCAAGGCTTTGGGGGTTCGACTCCCCCCTTTCGCAATCCCCGCTTATCAAACCCTGCCAGCACCTGAATGAAGACAGAATTCATCGACGTTTCCGATACCCAGAAAAACCTCGTCGTCGAGATCGACAGTACTGTCGTGGACGCCGAGATCGACAAGATTGCGCGAGATTACGGCAAGGCGGCCCGGATCCCGGGTTTCCGGCCAGGTAAGGTCCCATCCAAGGTCGTTCGCCAGCGCTTCCGCGACCAGATCCTTCACGATGTGGTCCACGGTCTGATTCCCCGGGCGGTCGACGAGGCCCTGCGCGACCGCGGCATCGAGCCGGTCGACACCCCCGACATCAAGGACGTCGTCGTCGAGGAAGGCCAGCCGCTGAAGTTCACGGCCAGCTTCGAGACCGTACCCCCGATCGATCCAGGGGACTATTCCACCATTACCCTCAAGAACCCGACGGCCACCGTGGACGAGGCGGCGGTAGACGAGGCGCTCAAGGGGCTGCAGGAGCGTTCGGCCCGGTATGAGTCGGTCGAGGACCGGCCGGTCGAGATGGGCGACTCGGTGCAGCTGGACCTGGAACGGACCGCGGTCGGCGAAAACGGTGAGGCCCAGACCGACCGTCATGACTCAGTCACCGTGGACCTCGGCGCCGCGGCCAACCCTCCGGGATTCGACGAGGCCCTGGCCGGCATGAACGTCGGCGAGCGCAAGTCGTTCGACGTGAACTATCCCAAGGACTACCCGATCACCGAGCTCGCCGGCAC
>JACDDJ010000366.1:3938-5369 GCA_013817065.1 Acidobacteriota bacterium | reverse complement strand
ATCCAGCGCCGGACCTCGACGTTCCTGGCGCATGACGAAACGAATGAGGCGAAGGTCGGTGACCGCGTCTCGATCGCCGAGACCCGTCCGCTCAGCCGCCGCAAGCGCTGGGTCGTGACGAGCATCGTCGAGAAAGCCAAGCAGATCTAGGAGACCACCATGATCCAGATGCAGTCAGTGCTCGACGTGGCGGACAACTCCGGGGCCCGCAAGATCTCGGTGATCCAGCCGCTCGGCGGCTCCACCGGCCGCTACGCGCGGCTCGGCGACCTCGTTACCGCCTCGGTGAAGGAAGCGACGCCGGACGGTACGGTGAAGAAGGGGCAGGTCGTGAAGGCGGTCATCGTGCGCACGCGCAAAGAGCAGCGGCGCAAGGACGGCAGCTACATCCGGTTCGACCGCAATGCGGCCGTGCTGGTCAACGACAACAACGAACCGATCGGGACCCGCGTGTTCGGTCCCGTGGCCCGCGAGCTGCGCGAGCGCCGGTTCATGAAGATTATCTCGCTCGCCCCCGAGGTGCTCTAGAGGGGCTCGCCGACAAGTGCCAACCGCCAAGGTCCAACTCCCAACGGAGTGCAGATTTGGCGATTGGCAGTTGGAGGTTGGTAGTTGAGGGTTTCAGGATTCAAAGATGTCCAGACTAGCTACACCAATCAGGAAGAACGACAACGTCGTCGTGATGACGGGCAAGGATCGCGGCAAGCGCGGGCGCGTCGTGCGCATGGTGCCCGAGAAGAACCGCGTCATCGTCGAGGGCGTCAACATCATCAAGCGGCACACGCGGCCCAATCCGCAGAAGAACGTCAAGGGCGGCGTGGTCGAGCGCGAGGCGCCGCTGCACGCCTCCAACGTGCAGATCGTCTGCGCCGACTGCGGCAAGCCGACCCGGATCGGCAAGAAGGTCCTCGACGACGGACGGAAGGTGCGCGTCTGCCGCAAGTGCGATGGAGTGCTAGACAAATGAGCCGCCTCAAGGAACGTTACGAATCGGAAGTGATCCCGGCGCTTAAGAAAGAGTTTGGGTACGGCAACGTGATGGCGATCCCGAAGATCGAGAAGATCGTCGTCAACATGGGGCTCGGCGAAGCGACGCAGAACGCGAAGATCGTCGACACCGGGGCCGACGAGATCGGCAAGATCACCGGGCAGAAGCCGGTCGTGACCCGCGCCAAGAAGTCGATTGCGCAGTTCAAGGTCCGCCAGGGCATGCCGATCGGCACGATGGTCACGCTGCGCGGCGAGCGCATGTGGGACTTTCTCGACCGCCTGATCGCCGTGGCACTGCCGCGCGTCCGGGACTTCCGCGGGGTGTCGCCGAAAGGCTTCGACGGCCGCGGCAACTACACGCTCGGCCTGAAGGACCAGCTGCTGTTCCCGGAGATCGACTACATGAAGGTCGACAAGGCGCGCGGTATGAACATCTCTGTT
>JACDDJ010000366.1:1051-3928 GCA_013817065.1 Acidobacteriota bacterium | reverse complement strand
CTGTTGTGACGACGGCCAAGAGCGACGAGGAGTCGCGTAAGCTGCTGCAGCTGCTTGGCATGCCGTTCCGCACCCAGTAGGCACGAAGGACAGACATCGAACATGGCCACGACCGCGAAGATCGCCAAAGAAGCCAAGACGCCGAAGTTCAAGATCCGGCTGCGGAACCGCTGCAACCGCTGCGGCCGTCCGCGCGCCTACATGCGCAAGTTCGCCTTGTGCCGCCTGTGCTTCCGCAAGCTCGCCCACGAGGGTGACATTGCAGGCGTGACGAAGAGCAGCTGGTAGCGCGCCACGTGCCAGGGCCGCCGGTCATGCGGCGCGGGCATACGAGCACGCAGACATAGACATCGCAGGTAAGAAGGTTTAGAGAGATATGACTGATCCCATCGCAGACATGCTGGCGCGCATCCGCAACGCGACCCTGGCGCGCCACACGCGCGTCGACATGCCGTCCTCGGGGCTGAAGGTCGAGATCGCAAAGATCCTCCAGCACGAAGGCTACGTCCAGTCCTTTACGGTCCTCGAGCCGGAGGGCGAGCGCGTCCAGGCCCAGCTCCGGGTGTTCCTGAAGTACGGTCCGCGCGGCGAACGCGTCATCACCGGTATCGAGCGGGTCAGCCGGCCGGGACGCCGCGTCTACTTCGGCCGCGACAATGTGCCGGAAGTACTCGCCGGCCTCGGCACCGCCATCCTCACGACGTCACGCGGAGTCATGACCGGCCGGCAGGCTGTCAAGGCCGGCGTCGGCGGCGAAGTTCTCTGCAACGTCTGGTAACGAGTCATGTCAAGAATCGGCAAGAAAATCATCGCGATCCCGAAGGGCGTCAGGATCGACGTCCAGCCCGGCGCCGTGGAAGTGCAGGGGCCGAAGGGCAAGCTCCGGCAGCCGCTGCCGGAGGGCATCAGTTTCGAGGTCCAGGGCGACCACCTGCAGGCGCACCTGCTGCGTGAGGACCCGGAACTCGGCAAGTTCCACGGCCTGGCACGCAGCCTGGTTGCCAACGCCGTGCTCGGCGTCACCGAAGGCTTCAAGAAGGAACTCGACATCGTCGGCGTCGGTTACCGCGCGGAGCTGAAGGGGAAGCAGGTTCACTTCGCACTCGGCTATTCGCACCCGGTGGTGTTTGACGTGCCGCCCGGGATCGACGTGACGGTGGAGAAGCAGACGCATATCACCGTGACGGGCATCGACCGGCAGGCCGTGGGCCAGGTGGCAGCCAACATCCGCCGCCTGCGCCAGCCGGATCCCTACAAGCAGAAGGGCGTCCGCTACACCGGTGAAGTCCTGAAGAAGAAGGCCGGAAAGACGGGGGCCAAGTAGCCATGAAAATTACCAGCACGAAGGATCGCCGGAAGCGCATCTCGCTGCGGCAGCGCAAGCGGATTTCGGGCACGGCCGAACGGCCGCGGCTGCGCGTCTTCCGGAGCGTCTCCCACATCTACGTCCAGGTGATCGACGATGCGACGGGCACGACGGTCGCATCGGCCGCGAGCACCGAAGCCGCGGTCAAGGGGCAGTCGGCGAGCGGCATCCGCGGCGGCAACGTCGCCGGTGCCCAGGCGCTCGGTAAAACGATCGCCGAACGGCTGATCGCCAAGGGCATCAAGCGCGTGGTGTTCGACCGCGGCGGGTATCTGTATCACGGCCGGATCCGCGCCGTTGCGGACGCGGCGCGCGAGGCGGGGCTGGAATTCTAGCCGCAGAAGAAACGCCGCCACAGAAGAAACACAGAAGAAACACAGGCAGTAGAGATTCGGAATCCATATGTTCGAGACTCGCGAAAAAATCGACCCTGCACAGCTGGACCTGAAGGATACGGTCGTCAACATCAGCCGCGTCACCAAGGTTGTCAAGGGCGGCAAGAACCTCAGCTTCAGCGCGCTGGTCGTCCTCGGTGACGGTCACGGCGTGGTGGGCTTCGGGATCGGCAAGGCGAAGGAAGTGCCCTCGGCGATCAAGAAGGGCATCGAGGCGGCCAAGAAGTCGCTGATTCGCGTGCCACTGAGCGGGACGACCGTGCCGCACCCGGTGCTCGGACGCTTTGGCGCCGGCCAGGTGCTGCTGAAGCCAGCGCCCGAAGGCACCGGCATCATCGCCGGCGGCAGCGTCCGCGCGGTGGTGGAGTCCTGTGGCATCTCGAACGTGCTGACCAAGTCGATCGGCTCGGCCAACCCGCACAACGTCGTGCGCGCCACGTTCCAGGCGCTGAGCGAGCTGCGGGACCCGCGCGTGGTGCGCCGTCTGCGCGGCATGGCCGAGGACGAAGCCGAGACCGAGACGCGGACGACGGAGACGGCGGTGGCCAATGGGTAACAAGCGCGGACCGAAGAACGCTGAAGGCAAGCGCGTCAAGGTGACGCTGGTCAAGAGCCCGATCGGCTTCAATAAGAGCCAGGCGAAGGTCG
Organism: Acidobacteriota bacterium; assembly: GCA_013817065.1. GTDB lineage: Bacteria > Acidobacteriota > Vicinamibacteria > Vicinamibacterales > 2-12-FULL-66-21 > JACDCA01. Next base: position 1,519 of record JACDDJ010000366.1, on the reverse strand, counting down.
TCGAAGGCATGGGCCTGCGGCGCATCGGCCACAGCGTGGAGCTGCTCGACACGGAAGCGGCGCGCGGCATGATCCTTAAAGTTCGACACCTCGTGACGGTGGACTAAACCATGAATCTGTCAGATCTGCGCCCGCCGAAGGGCGCCAAGCATTCGAAGAAGCGCGTCGGCCGCGGCCAGGGCTCCGGCCAGGGCGTGCAGGCGGGCCGTGGCCACAAGGGCGCGAAGTCGCGTTCGGGCTTCAAGCACAAGCGCGGGTTCGAAGGCGGCCAGATGCCGCTGCACCGCCGCGTGCCAAAGCGCGGCTTCCACAACATCTTCCGCGAGGAATTCGATGTCGTGAACCTCGACACCCTCTCGGACCGTTTCGAGAACGGCACCGAGATCACGCCGGCGCTCCTCGAAGAGCGCGGCATTGTCAGCCGCGGCCAGCGGGTGAAGATCCTCGGACGCGGTGACGTCACCAAGG
>JACDDJ010000366.1:0-1041 GCA_013817065.1 Acidobacteriota bacterium | reverse complement strand
CCCACAAGTTCAGCGGCAAGGCCGCCGAGAAGATCGCGGCCGCGGGCGGCACGGCCGAGGTGCTGGCGTAATCATGCTTGACAGCCTGAAGAACATTTTCGCTGTCGCTGACCTGCGCAAGCGCGTGCTGTTCACGCTCGGTCTGCTGGCCGTGTACCGAATCGGCAGCAAGATCCCGACGCCCGGCATCAACCGCGAGGCGTTGCAGCAGCTGATGCAGAACGCGAGCACTGGCGTGTTCGGCCTCTACGACATGTTCTCAGGGCAGAACCTGTCACAGATGACGATCTTTGCGCTGGGCATCATGCCCTACATCAGCGCTTCGATCATTCTGCAGTTGTTGACTGTGGTGTGGCCGTATCTCGAGCGCCTGTCCAAGGAAGGCGAGCTCGGCCGCCGGAAGATCACCCAGTACACGCGCTACGGCACGATCGTGCTCGCGGTGGTCCAGGCCATCGGCATCGCGATCTTCCTCGAGCGGAATACCGACATGGCGGGCGGTCTTCCGCTGGTTCAGAACGCCGGCTGGGGCTTCCGCCTCATGACGGTGTTGACGCTGACGACCGGCACCGCCTTCGTAATGTGGCTCGGCGAGCAGATTACCGAGCGCGGCATCGGCAACGGCATGTCGCTCATCATTTACGCTGGCATCGTCGTCGGGCTGCCGAGCGCGGTGTTCATGACCCTGGATCAGCTGCGGACCGGTCAGATCGGTGCGCTCACGCTGGTCCTCCTCGTGGTCGTGATGGCGGCGGTGATTGCGGCCATCGTGTTCGTCGAACGCGGACATCGCCGGGTGACGGTGCAGTACGCAAAGCGGGTCGTCGGGCGGCGCCAGTATGGCGGCTCGAGCACGCATATCCCGCTGAAGGTGAACACGGGCGGCGTCATCCCCGTCATCTTCGCGTCGTCGATCCTGGCGTTCCCGGCGACGTTCGCGCCGATGTTCGACGTAACAAGCCCATGGCGCCGGGCGCTCGACCAGATCGGCATGGGCATGCCGCTGCATGACCTGCTGTATGTGGCCGGCATTATTTTCTT
>JACDDJ010000365.1 GCA_013817065.1 Acidobacteriota bacterium | reverse complement strand
ACATCAGCTCGATGAAGATCAGCAGCACCGCTTTCAACAACTGCGGATCGAGCGCAGGTGCCTCCCACGAAGCGCGCATCTCGGGCGACGCATTCCAGCTGATTACCGCGAGCACGATGTACAGCGCGACTGTCATCGAGGCGACGTTCACCACGAGTGTCAGAACGAGACCTGTGTACTTGCCGGCAATCAGTTGCGGCCGGCTGATCGGCTTGGCGAGCAGCGAGTAGATGCTGCGGCGCTCCACTTCCTTCGAGACCAGGCCGATGCCGATGAAAATCGAAATGAAGAGCCCAAAGACAGACGTCGCCGCGAGACCGAGGTCCTTGATGATCTTGACGTCCTGCCCGGCCGTCAGCTGCCCGAGAAGATAGGACGCGCTGATCAGCAGGATCGCGAAGATCACGAGGTTGTAGGGAACGCGGTCGCGAACCGACTCGCGGAACACGTTGACGGCGATGTGCCTAACGGCGTGCATCGCCATCCCCAACGACTTCGGCGCGCGCACCGGCGCCGGCGGCCGCAATCTGCTGCACGAAGAAGTCTTCGAGCGTATCCCGCACGGGATTGAGGGACAGGATCGACGCACCGGCACCCGCCAGCATCGTCACTACAGCTTCGGGTGTTTCGGCGAGCGGGAGTTCCACCGTGTAGCGGCCGCTGCTTATCTCTGTCAGCCGCGTGGCGATGGGGCGCAGCCGCTCGAGTGCGGACGGCGAGACGTTCACTACGACGAGCTCCCAGCCCCGGATGCGGAACTCCGCCAGCTCGGTCAGCCGCCCACTTGCCGCGAGCCGGCCGCCCGCGACCACCGCGACGCGGCTGCACAGGGTTTCTGCGTCGGCCAGGATGTGCGAGCTGAAGAAGACCGTCCTGCCCTGCTCACGCAATTCGAGGATGAGCGCGCGCACATCTCGTCGTCCCAGCGGGTCTAACCCGGACATGGGCTCGTCGAGAACGATCACTTCGGGGTCGTTCAGCAAGGCCTGCGCAATACCGACGCGCTGAATCATGCCCTTCGAGAACTTGCGCAGCTGAAAGCGCCGTTCGCGGCCGAGGCCAACCCGGTCCAGGAGATCACCGACTCGCCGGGTGCGCTCGGCGCCAGGCACACCGAGCAGTTGCGCGAAGTACGTCAGCAGCTCTTCGGCGGTGAGGTAATCGTAGAAGTAGGGGTTCTCGGGAAGGTAGCCGATGCGGCGGCGGGTTTCGACGTGCCCGACCGGCTTGCCGAGGATCTCAGCACGACCCGACGTCGGGAAGATCAGCTGCATCAGCAGCTTCAACGTGGTCGTCTTGCCGGCGCCGTTGGGCCCGAGAAACCCGAACACCTCCCCGGGCTGGATCGTCAGGGAGAGTCGATCCAGAGCGCGATAGGGTCGCGGCCGCCAGAAGCCGACGGAGTAGTCCTTCGTCAGGTCCTGTAGGTCGATCGCGGGCGTCATGAGGGTGTGAAAAAACGCGTCAACTCCCAACACCCAAATTCCAACTTCCAACGCCCTGGGGCTCCAAGCTTCGGCTGTGGAGGTTGGGAGTTGGAGACTGGGAGTTGGTTCAGCACGTCCTCCACTCGGTAGTCTCTACTTGTCGCTCTTCAGGAGCATCTCGATGATCGCATCGTAATAGGCTGGTGGCAGACCGCCACCGGGAATCCGCCGCCCGTTGATGTAGATCGTTGGTGTCGAGTTGACACCGAGTTTCTGGCCCTGTTCGACATCCGCACGGACCGCCTGTAAAGCGGTCTCGTAACGCGCGTCGAAGTCGTTGATGCCCGCCTGGTCGGAGGCCGCCTTCTTCACGGAGTCCTTCGAGAGGGTCGTCTGATTCCGAAACAACCAGTCGTCGAGTTTGCTGGCGTTGGGCGTGCCCTTCGCCATCTCATAAGCAGCCGCCGCTTCGCAGGATCCGTAGTGGTTCATCGTCGGCGTATTGATGTTGCACTCCGGCTCGAGCGGATAGTGCTTCAGAAGGAACTCGATCGGTTGGCCCTGGTACTTCGTCAGGACCGGCTTGAATGCATCATGCGCCGCCTTACACGAGGGGCACATGTAGTCGCTGAACTTCACGATCTGCACCTTGGTGCCGGCGGCGCGGGCGAAAGGCAGATCGACGACGGGTTGGACCGCCCACCATGCTTCGAGCTGCCCGCGCTGCTCCGGGGTCAACGGCTGGTAGGTAGCAACCGCTTCAGCCTGCGTTGCGGCGGCCGCCGGCTCGTTGGGGAATGAGGCGATGAGCGCGGCGCTTCCGGCAAAGACGGCCAGCAGCAGGACGAGGGCGGCAGGGCTGGCGAACAGCGTCCGCAGGTCGCGGGACGCGCGGCGTGGCAACGTGATCATGGGGAAGGTCGTAGCTCCACCTGAAATGATGAACAGCGCGATAACCGACACGTAGGTGATCGCGCACAGAATGCAGAACACCTTCAGCACGAAGTAGGACGCCCAGCCGAGATACAGCGCGAAGGCGAGGCCCACGGTTGAGAGCGCGAAGATGTACCCGGCCGCGTTCTCGCGTGCGGGTGACTTCGCTTGCCCGGCGAATCCCGCGAGCAACGCTACGATCCCGAAGAAGATCACTCCGCCGATCGCCACCGGCACACCCATGAAGCTGCCATAGCGGCTGACGTACGCCTCGGTGCAGCTGACCCGAGTGCTGACATCGCAGAAGCTGTTGTAGTTCGGCTCCGTGAGCAACTGGTAGTGGACGTAGCTGGAGATGCTGGAGGCAACCAGGCCAAGGAGCGCGAACGCCACCAGCAGGGTGCGGGTTCTTGAAGACATAAATTTTTTCCGAACGAGGGGATTTTACTTCACTTCGGTCCCGTGCCCGGGGGCACCGCGCTCGGGCATGTTGCCGGCAAACGTCGCCGTGTCGACATAGAGCACCCGGTCCGCATTCGTGCCGAAGAAGCGGATGCCCGTAGTTCCGGGGTGAGTGGGGTCCGCGGTCAGTTTGTAGGAGGTGACCGGGGGTAAGCCGTTACAGGTTGGGGGCGCATCGAGCACCGCCGTGCCCTCCATTACGAACACGTATCCGCTCTTGGTGGCCGGATCCGCGGTCATGTCCGGGCTCAGAAACGCCTGGCCGGAAACCGGGTGCTTCACGCCAAGACCGGCGAGCGTTGGCGAATACCGCTGATTCCCGCACGTCTGTGAAAACGCAAACTGCGCCTGGTTCACGGCCCCCATGGCGGTGATGGCAGCGGCCTCTGCACCGCGCACCCTGACCATCCGGTAGCCGGCCGTTGCGAGCGCAGCCAGGATCCCGATGATCGCCATGACGATGAGGAGCTCAACGAGGGTGAAGCCCCGCGAGGAGCGGCGTCGAAGGTGAACAGTCATAAATGGAGAAAAGGGGATGCCACGATGTGAGCATCCCCTTCGAGCCTACTGCGAATTCAGAGAATCCGCTCGAGTTGCGAACCGCCGTTACTGGATCGGCGTCGCCGTCGCGCCGCCGCCTGCCGCCATGTCTGTGTAGCTCGGGGCGGCGGGGCCGGAGTTCTGGAACACCGTTGCTGCCGCCGACACACCGAAGAAGCGGTTGCCGGTGCTGCCTGCCTGCGCCGGCGATGCGGTGCCGTAATAGTCGAGCTCGGTGGGCACGTCGTTGCAGTCGACGGGGCCCGCATCCGCGCCGCCGGAAGCGAGAGTGACGTCGTAGCCACTCTTGAGAACGGTTCCAGCGGCCGGAGTCATGTCCTTCGGCAGAAAGCCCTGACCCACCTTACCGCAGGCGTCCCCCAGGGTCGCCAGGGCGATCGCGTAACCGCCATTGCCAGCCGCCGCCGAATACGCCGAGTTGGCGCTGCTGACCGCGCGCATCGAACCGATGGCCGAGGCCTCGTTACCGGACATGCGGGCACGCAGAAGACCGGGGACGGCAATCGCCGCGATGATACCGATGATCGCGACAACGATCAGCAGCTCGATAAGGGTGAAACCCTTCTGATTACGAACCTTCATTTGACTCTCCTTGAAAACCGAAGCGATTGACCGAATTGGGCCGATTGAATTGGATATCGGGTAAATCAGCAACGGCGGTGCCAACCCTTGAGCCGCCACAAGGCTCCGGCACAACTCGCTTGAATGCTTATGTTTAGACGTGTGGGCGGCTGACGGGGAGAAGTAAACCGCGTGACAATTTTCGCCGGGCCGACAAATAGTGTCAACCTGGACTGACACTCGCTGTCCAGTTGAGCCGGCTCACTTCAGGTTGTACTTCTTGGTGTAGTAGCGGAACGACCTGAAGCTCATGCCCAGGAGCTCGGCCGCCTTGACCTTGACACCACCGGCCCGGCGCAGGGCTTCGGCGATGTATTCGCGCTCCAGGTGCTGGACGTGCTCTTCGAGGTGGAACCCTGCGGCCGGAAAGCTGCCCGGCACCGCCGCCGCGACCGCCGCGGCGACATGAGTGCCGGTCCGGACCTGGTCCGGCAGGCTGTCGACCAGGACCGTTGGCGTCTGCTCGAGGGCCACCGCCCGCTCCATCGCATTTTCGAGCTCGCGAATGTTGCCCGGCCACGCGTATCCCTTCAATAACTCCAGCGCATCGCCGGAGATGGCCGTGACCGGCTTGCCCATCAACTTCGCGAAACGGGTAACGAAGTGCGCCGCCAGCTGCGGGATATCTTCCCGGCGCTCGCGCAGCGGCGGCAGCCGGACGGGTATGACGTTGATCCGATAGAACAGGTCCTCGCGGAACTTCCCTTCGGCAACCATCTTCGACAGGTCGCGGTTGGTGGCGGCGATGATCCTGATATCCGCATCGACTTCATCGGTCCCGCCAAGTCTCCGAAACTTCCGTTCCTGCAGCACGCGTAGCAGCTTCACCTGGACGAGCGGGCTCATTTCGCCGATCTCGTCGAGGAAGATCGTCCCCTTCTCGGCGATCTCGATCAGGCCCTTCTTGTTGCTGTCCGCACTGGTGAACGCGCCGCGGACATGACCGAAGAGCTCCGAATCGAGCAGGGTCTCGGACAACGCGCCACAGTTCAGCGCGACGAACGGACGGTCCTTGCGCGCCGAATTGAAGTGAATGGCGCGCGCGACCAGCTCCTTCCCGGTTCCGGATTCGCCGGCGATCAGCACCGTGCTGGTGGTCGGGGCAATCGTCTCGACCAGCTGGAAGACCGCCAGCATCGGCTCGCTCGTACCGATGATGTTCGAGAACTGGTGCGCGGTCTTCAGCGTCCGCTTCATCAGGACGTTTTCCTGCTGGAGCCGCTTGCGGTCGAGCTCCTTGCGGACGCGGAGCGTCAGCTCGTCGCGCAGGTTCGGGGTCTTCTCGACATAGTCGGTCGCGCCGAGACGCAGCGCCTCCAGCACCGTCTCCTTCGAGCCGTAGGCGGTCATCATGATGATGCTCACGGTCGGGGGGG
>JACDDJ010000364.1:4147-5381 GCA_013817065.1 Acidobacteriota bacterium | reverse complement strand
CGCTCGGCGTGTTCCCGGAGCGGCTCTGTCGGCATGGGCGGCACCGGCCGGACGTCGGCGACGTACGCACCGCTGTCCTCCTTGCAGGTACTCGACATCTTCCGCCAGAAGACCGCTCCCGCTTTCGAGGTGGCCCTCCTCACCGGTGCACTTATGGCTGGTGAGGTCGACGAAGAACTTCGTCAGACCCTTGCAAAGTACAGCGAAGCCGTCGGCATTGCTTATCAGATCCGGGACGATCTCCACGACCTGGCCGGCGATGCGGGTAACATCTGCGGCGCACGTCCATCGTTGCCACTCGCGGTCGGCCTCGAGCGCGGCCGGGCGCACGACGAACACGCCGCGGTGCTCGCCCCCGCCTGGACGCGGCAGGCCGACACGCCGGAGGCGCGCGACACGATCCTCGGAGATTGGCCGCGCTGAAAGTGCAGGAGCGCTGCGAATCACTGCTCCAGGGCTACAAGGAAGAAGCGATCCGCTCGCTCGGCGGGCTCGAGAATCCCAGTCTCAAAGGACTCCTCCGCCGCGTCGTCGGCAAGATCTTCAACGATTTGGAAGTCAAGGGATGGTGCAGTGAGTTTGAGGCGCGGAATGCTGCAGGTCGCGCGACTCGCGCCGACCTTGCTGGGTGAGTCGAAGGACCTGGTGGCGGCGTTCCTCCGCCGCACGCAGAATCCGGACGGAGGTTTCCAGGATCGCGCTGGTGCGAGCGACATCTACTACACCGTCTTCGGGCTCGAAGGGCTCCTCGCGCTGCACGAGCCGCTGCCGGCTGCGACGCCTGAGTACCTGCGGCGGTTCGGAGATGGCTCCTCGCTCGACTTCGTGCACCTGACGTGCCTGGCGCGCGCGTGGGGGGCGTGGTCACGATCGGGTCCGCCACCGGAGATCCGCGACACCATAACCGGTCGCCTCCAGCAACATCGTTCCGCCGACGGTGGGTTCGCGCTCGTGCGGTCGGCCCACTTCGGCAGCGCATACGCGTGCTTTCTGGCACTCGGCGCGCTCGAGGATCTCGGGAGCGACATCGACCGGAACGGGATACGAGATTGCCTCGACGGACTGCGGTCGAGCGATGGCGCGTACGCAAATCTTCCCGGAGTACCCGAAGGCTCGACGCCCGCGACCGCCGCCGCCGTCATGGTGCTCCATCAACTCGACGACCGAGCGGATCCAGGCGTCGCCGACTGGCTGACGCGGAGGTGCCATCCCGACGGCGGATTCTTCGCTGCGC
>JACDDJ010000364.1:0-4137 GCA_013817065.1 Acidobacteriota bacterium | reverse complement strand
CTGCAGTGGGACTTCAGGCAACTCCGCGAGCCGTGCCTGGACTTCGTGGACTCGCTGTGGACCAACGCAGGTGGCTTCTACGGCAACTGGACCGACCAGACACTCGACTGTGAGTACACCTATTACGGGCTCCTCGCCCTCGGCCATCTCAGTCTCTGACGGGCATCGCGCTGCGCTGACGCGCATCGCTGACGCGCTGCGCGCCCGCCGCGTGACGGCAGGACACTGGGAAGGACATTTATCGAGCAGTGCGCTCGCCACCGCGACCGCGGTGACGGCACTGGCGACAGCGACTCGGCAAGGGCTGGTCATTCCGCAGGGAGAGCGTCTCGTGGCCAGGGGGATCGCCTGGCTCGTGGCTACGCGCCAGGCGGACGGCGGATGGGGCGACACGCCCGACAGCATCAGCAATATCAGTACGACCGCGCTCGTCTGGGCGGCGCTCTCGTACGGCGAGACCTCCGGCGCGCGGGAAGCTGCGGGATCAGCGAGCGCGTGGATCGCGCGGGCCGCCGGAAGCGATGCGCCCGAGACCCTCGCTGCAGCGCTCGCCGCGCGGTACGGAAAGGATCGGACGTTCTCGGTGCCGATCCTCACCACGTGCGCGATCGCCGGCAGGCTCGGTTCGGGAGATCGCGCGTGGCGTCTGATCCCGCAGCTGCCATTCGAGCTGTCCACCGTTCCACGCCGTTTCTTCGGCGCGCTGCGCCTTCCCGTCGTGAGCTACGCGCTGCCGGCGCTCATCTCCATGGGCATCGCGCGCCATCGGCGCGGAGCCGCGATGCCGGTGCTGAGCTCCGTTCGGGAGCTGGCGGCGCCGAAGGCGCTGCGCGTGCTCGAAACGCTGCAGCCCGAGAATGGCGGGTTCCTCGAGGCCGTGCCGCTGACGGCCTTCGTCACGATGAGCCTGGTGGCGGCCGGTGAGGTCGCGCACCCGGCGGTGCGTCGCGCGGTCGATTTCCTCCGGCACGCCGTCCGCGAGGACGGCAGCTGGCCGATCGACTCCAACCTGGCGACGTGGGCGACGACCCTGGCCCTGAACGCCGGCACGAGCGAGACACTCTCGATCCTGTTGTCGCCGGCCGAGCAAAACGCCGTCCGAACGTTTCTCGTGGGCCAGCAGTGGACGAAGGTGCACCCATACACCGGTGCCGCCCCAGGCGGATGGGCCTGGACCGATCTGCCGGGAGGAGTGCCGGACGCCGATGACACCTCCGGTGCGGTGCTCGCGTTGTCGCGTCTCGGGCGCGAGCACACGGACGCCCGAGCCGGGGCCGCGGCCGGCATCGCGTGGCTCCTGGATCTTCAGAACGGTGACGGTGGGATCCCGACGTTCTGCAAGGGCTGGGGCACGCTGCCATTCGACAGGAGTTCCAGCGATTTGACGGCGCACGCGCTCCGCGCCTGGGCCGCGTGGGTTGGCGATGTGGACGAGCAACTCGGCCTTCGCATCGCGCGCGGAACAAAGCGAGCGATCGAGTTTCTCGAGTCGTCACAGAGAGCGGACGGGGCGTTCGTGCCCCTGTGGTTCGGCAACCAGCGCGAGCACAACGAGGAGAACCCCGTGTTCGGAACCGCGCGCGTCATCAAGGGTCTGGTCCGCGTGCGAGGTGCCGCTCGGGAGCAGGCGACCGTCATTGCGATCCGGGCGCGCCAGTACCTGCTCGAGGCGCAGGGCGGCGACGGCGGCTGGGGCGGTGCCCCGGGCATTTCGCCGACGATCGAGGAAACGGCGGTCGCGGTCGCAGCGCTCTCCGAGTTCCCCGCCGACGAGGCGTGCGTCAAGGCCTGCGCGGCCGGTGTGGACTGGCTGCAGCACGCAACCCACGCCTTCAGCATGTTCAAGCCGTCGCCGCTCGGGTTGTACTTTGCCCGCCTCTGGTACAGCGAGCAGCTCTACCCGCTGCTGTTCACGCTGGACGCGATCGGCGGCGTGGCGACTTTTCCTCGCGACCCGGAGGAACCGCGATAGCCCCTGCTTCTTCGTGCTCTACCGAACGCGGCGGAGTCGCTCCTTGTCGCGCAGTCGAATGCTCCGCCTGTCCCTCTCCACGATTGCCTGGTCGCGCCAGGTGTGCAGGATCCCGTTCACGGTTTCACCCGTGAGACCGGCCATCTGCCAAGATCCCCCTGACTGATCCGACGCATCGCATGCGGCGTGACGAACCGCGCAATCGTAGAGCAACCCCGTCAGGAGGACGACGGGCACACTTCTCGAATCGCGCGCAGGACGCTCTCCTGCTCCAGGGGCTTTGCGAGAAAACGCGCCGCGCTTGCCGCGATGGCGCGCGCCTCCGCAGTTCGATCCGCGGAAATGTACACGATCGGGACGTTCGCGACGCTGTTAAGACGTTTCAGTCGTTCATGAACGACGAACCCTTTCGCCGCGGGCAGGTTGATGTCGAGAAGAATGACGTCAGGTTGTTGCGTCCGCGCGATCTGGACGGCCTGGTAACCATCCACCCAGAAGACCACCTGAAACTCGCTGCCGCGCAGCCAGACGTTCAGCAATGCCCGTACATCTTGATCATCGTCGACGACCAGAACCTTGATCATGTCGACCTCTATTGTTAACCGACTCGCAGCGCCCGCGATCAAACGCGGGGCGGATCGGTCTCGCGACCAAAGTGGCGATGCTTGGCCATCGCCGCCACGAATTGATCGGTGGCATCGGGCGAGTCGGCCGCCGCGACGATGAGGCCCGGGTCGGACTCGTCGGTCGGGATACCGCACGCCGTGAGCAGCCCGGCCCCGGCGCCCCAGGCCATCAGCGGCTTGCAATGCCGGTACTGGTCCTTGATGAACTCCAGTGTGCGGCCGTCGGCACGAAGCTCTCGGACTGCATCCGGGCCGTCGGGCAGCACGATCGCGTCGTAGAGCACCGAGGGGGCCGCTTCGAAGCTGACATCAACCTCGATCGGATCACCGGCCATTGGTTTCACCGAGCCCAATGTGGTGGATACGAAGCGCGGCACGGCGCCTTCCGCCGTGAGCCGGTTCGCGAGAGCCACGAGGGGCGCACCGTCGCAGCCATCGGCCACCAGGATGGCGACGCGCCGCGCCCGGATGCTGCCGTCGCCCGGTCTGGCAAACAGCGACAGTGCCGGCGACGCCGTGACCTCTGGCTTGATGTCCCGCGTCAACACCCTGGGCATCGGCGTTGGCAACTCACGGATCCCAAGGCCGGTTGCGACCGCCGTCGCGAGGCCGGTATCGACGTTCATCAGGCCCGACACCATCCGTTCACGGACCGCCGGCGTCTGAACGCGCGACAGCTCGAAGCGGAACGCGTTGATGATGTGCTGCTTCTCGACCTCGGTCTGGCTGTTATAGAACAGCGTAGCCTGGGAGTAGTGATCGGCGAAACGCTCGGCCTTCCCGCGAACCTTGTGATCATCCACCTCTCGAGGCTCCGGAAATGAGACGAATCCGGCCGCCCCCGCCTGGAACGGGCACCCACCGCCGAGCGAGTTGGGTTCGTACGACACGCGACCGCGATGGATCGCCTGCCGGTGCATGCCATCGCGCTGGTTGTTGTGGACCTGGGCGATGGGCGCATTGATCGGGATCTCGTGGAAGTTCGGCCCCCCGAGGCGCGAGATCTGGGTGTCGACGTACGAATGGATCCGGCCTGCGAGCAGCGGATCGTTCGAGAAGTCGACGCCCGGCACGACATGCGCCACGCAGAACGCGACCTGTTCGGTCTCAGCAAAGAAGTTGTCGGGATTGCGATTCAGCACCAGTTTGCCAACCGGGATCACGGGCACCAGCTCCTCGGGCACGATCTTGGTCGCGTCGAGGACATCGAAGGTGAAGGCCTCGGCCTGTTCCTCGGTGAAGATCTGCAGCCCGAGTTCATACTCGGGATAGGCACCGCCCTCGATGGCTTCCCAGAGATCGCGGCGGTGGAAGTCGGAGTCCGCTCCTGAAATCTTGACCGCCTCGTCCCACACCAGTGAGTGCGTGCCGGCCCGCGGCGTCCAGTGAAACTTGACGAAATGCGACTGGCCGTCGGCGTTCACGAGGCGGTAGGTATGGACGCCGAATCCCTGCATGGTTCGATAGCTGCGTGGAATCGCCCGGTCCGACATGGCCCACATCAACATGTGGGTGATCTCCGGCATAAGCGAGGCGAAG
>JACDDJ010000363.1 GCA_013817065.1 Acidobacteriota bacterium | reverse complement strand
CATCGATAGCGCCGGCCTCGGAGAAATCGTCCGCACGTATACAACCGTGAGCCGTCAGGGTGGCAAGCTGAAGCTGCTCAACCTGACCAAGCGGATTCAGGATCTCCTGGCGATCACCAAGCTGTTGACGGTGTTCGATACGTACGAGGACGAGTCGGAAGCCGTCAAGAGCTTCGGCAACTAGTTCAACCCGCCGCGCTCAGATGGCGCGACACTCAGCTCCAGAAAACATCGGGCACGCGGAGGGTTCGCCGGCGCAGGTACTGCGCCCGGCGAGACCTCTCGCCATCAGTCTCGCTCTTTCACTGCGGCCCTCGCAGTGGACGAAGAATCTCATTGTCTTCGCCGGACTGATATTCGGTCAGCGGCTCCTCGACCCCACAGCAGTACTCCAGGCCGCCGCGGCTTTCGCAGTATTCTGCGCGCTCTCCGGCGTCGTCTACCTGATCAACGACGTTGCTGACCGCGACGCCGATCGCCAGCATCCGGTAAAGCGCAACCGACCGATCGCGTCCGGCGCCGTTCCGGTGCCCTTGGCGCTCACCGTCGCGGCCTTTCTAGCGGTCGGCGCCCTGGCGGCCGCCTTCTACCTTCGTTTCGAGTTCGGCCTGATCTCACTCGGTTATGTCGCTCTGCTGACCCTGTACTCGGGCCCGCTCAAGCACATCGTCATCATCGACGTGTTGACCATCGCGATCGGCTTCGTACTGCGGGCGGCAGCCGGCGCTGTGGTCTTGAATGTCGAGATCGGACACTGGCTGCTGATCGTGACCTTGCTGCTGGCGCTGTTCCTGGCGCTCAGCAAGCGCCGGCACGAACTCGTCCTGCTGGCTGATGGGGCCACCAACCATCGACGGATCCTGCAGGAATACAGTCCGTATCTGCTCGACCAGATGATTTCAGCGGTCACGGCGTCCACCCTGGTCGCCTATGCGTTCTCGACAATCAGTCCCGAGATCATTGCCAAATTCGGGACCGACAAGCTCGGCCTGACGTTCCCCTTCCCGCTTTACGGCATCTTCCGGTACCTTTACCTGGTGCATCAGAAGGCGGGCGGCGGCAGCCCGTCGGACATGCTGTTGAACGACCGACCTCTGCTGCTGTGCGTCCTGCTCTGGGCGATCACGGTCGCGCTCGTCATTTACGGCCCATCACAGTTTTCGTGGTGGTAATGAGAGATCAATGGCCAAATCCAAAGTAGCAATCATTCGTACCTCGCCAGGGACGGTGCTCAGCGATTACCACAGTGTCCTCAACCTCGCCGGATACCAGGACGTCATCGCCAAGGACGCCGACACCGCCTTGAAGGTGAACATCTCGTGGCACTTCTTCTTCCCTGGCTGCTCGACCACCCCGTGGCAGCTCGAAGGGGTGATCCGGGCGATGAAGCAGGACGGCTACGACCCGTCGTTGATCCACGCCTGTCACAACCGGACGGTCGTCATCGACGCGCACCTGGGCGAGCGCGAGAACAAGCAGGTCAACGTGGTGGAAGCGCACAAGCTGCGCAACATCCATATCTACGAAACCGAGGAGTGGGTCAACATCCGCGACGCGGTCGGCGATTTGACCAAGAAGTTCACCTGTTTGAACGAGGTGTATCCGAAGGGATTCATGATCCCGAAGCGATTCATCGGCGAGAACATCATTCATTTGCCCACCGTGAAGACGCACGTCTTCACGACCACCACCGGCGCGATGAAGAACGCGTTCGGCGGCCTGCTGAATGAGCACCGTCACTGGACCCACCCGGTCATTCACGAGACGCTGGTCGACCTCTTGATGATCCAGAAAAAGATCCATCGCGGCGTGTTCGCCGTCATGGACGGCACCTTCGCGGGCGACGGTCCCGGCCCACGCTGCATGGTGCCGCACGTCAAGAACGTGCTGCTCGCCAGTGCCGACCAGGTCGCAATCGATGCGGTTGCAGCGAAGCTGATGGGATTTGATCCGATGAAGATCAAGTTCATCAGGATGGCGCACGAGATGGGCCTTGGCTGCGGTGATCCGCGCGATATCGAGATCGTCGGCGACGAGTCGGCAGGCGCGGAGAACTGGCACTTCTCCGGACCGTTCAAGAAGATGACCTTCGCATCGCGGATGCAGCACAAGATCTACTGGGGGCCGATGAAGAAGCCGATCGAATGGTCGCTGAAGACCGTTCTCGCGCCATGGGCCTACATCGCCAGCGTCATCTATCACGACAGCTACTGGTACCCGGTCAACGCCCGGAGCGCGATGGAGGGCGCGCTGGCGAGCCCGTGGGGACGCCTGTTCCGCAACTGGGAGACGGTCACCCCGGACGCGAACGGATACCCCGACGTGGGCACCGACACGGCACAGATCGAACTGATGGGTAGTAGGGCGTTTGTCGAATCGATCGGGATTCTGGGCACCTGCATCAAGGAAGCACCGGAGTTCTCGAGCCGCAAGCGCCACGCGGAGACGAAAGCCGATCTCTGAGCCGCGAGGCTCCCGGCTGATTGTTCGAAGGGCAGCAATGACAGATATGCAAATTCGCTCCGACAACGTTGACGTCGAGCAGATCATGCGACAGATCCGCACGCGGATCCGCGAGAAGCGCGGCGTCGACTACACCGAGGATGAAATCCAGGAACTGGCCCGGGTCAAGCTCGAGAAATTTCTGGATCCGACCGGCGTCCGCTCCGACTTGCTGGTGCAGTACCGACGCACCAAGTCAGAACCCGATGCGAACCCGAACTACAAATTCGAGGACACGACTCTTTTCGAATCGCACCGCGGGATCGTCCGCTTCATGCGGCGGCTGCTGATGCCGATCCTGAAGCTGTTCTTCAATCCCAACCCGCTCATCGACGCCCTGCACATTCAGTCGAGCCTGAATGCCAGGAGCTTCCGGCGTGAGGACCTGCAGTACGAGTTGATCCACAACCTGGTGCTCGAAACGACACGGCTCGGGATCCAGGTGAAGAACCTGAAGATGCAGGTGGACTCCATGTCGGGGCGCCTCGACTTCGACGAGCGTCGGGCGCGAGCGCTCGAGGGGGTCGTGCAGTACCGCGCCGGAGCGGTCGCGCCACTGCAGCCGACGGTCAGCAGCCCGGGACGGCCGGTTGAGACCGAGGCCCAGGCGGCAGAACGCCGCACACGGCGACGCAGACGGCGCGGTCGTCGTCCCGCCTCCGCTCGAGAAAATGGCGTTCCGGGCAATGGTGAAGGCGCGGAAGCGCGGCCCGAAAACACCGGTTCCGCACCCACTCCGCCATCGAACGGCGAATGAGGTTGGCCGTCGCCGTCCAGCGCTACGGCGCGGACATCAATGGCGGCGCGGAGCTGCACGCCCGATATATCGCGGAACGGCTCGCGCCTCACGCCAGCGTCGAGGTGGTCAGCACCTGTGCGCGTGACTACGTCACCTGGCGCAACGAGCTGCCGCCCGGTGTGGAAACCGTCAACGGCATCACCGTGCGCCGATTTCCCGTTCAGCACGAGCGCGACCCGTTGGATTTCGGCCGGCGCTCGGAGCACGTCTTCAATCACACGCACTCTATTGCCGACGAACTCGCGTGGCTGAAGAGCGAGGGGCCGGCCAGCCGCGACATGATCGACTACCTGGCTGCGTCGGACTTTGATTTCGTGTTTCTCTTCAGCTATCGCTACTACCACGCGTATCACACCGCCCGGCGGATCCCGGCGAAAGCGATTCTCGTACCCACGGCCGAACGTGATCCGGCGGTCGGGCTCGGTATCTTTGGCCCGGTGTTCCGGTCGGTGCGCGCGATCATGTACAACTCGCACGAAGAGCGAGCCATGATCCAGGCGGCTGCCGGCAACGCCGACGTGCCAGGGGTGGTCGTCGGCGTGGGCTCTGACGTACCGTCGCACGCCGACGCACAGCGATTCCGGCGCAAGTTCAAGATCGACCGTCCCTTTGCCATCTACGTCGGTCGCGTCGACGAGAACAAGGGCTGCACGGAGCTCTTCGCGTTCTACCGGCGTTACGCGGCGACCTTCCCCGCCGGCATCGACCTGGTCCTTCTCGGCAGCGCCATCATGCAGGTTCCCGATCATCCCCGCATCCACCACCTCGGTTTCGTCTCTGACGAGGACAAGTTCGATGCGATGGCGGCAGCCGACCTGCTGATCATGCCGTCGTATTTCGAAAGCCTCTCGATGGTGGCGCTCGAAGCCTGGGCGATCGGCACACCCGTTCTTGCCAACGGACGATGCGACGTGTTGAAGGGGCAATGCATTCGCAGCGGCGCCGGTCTCTACTACGAGAGCTACGAGGAGTTTGCCGAGACGCTGTACTCGCTCGAATCGAACGGCCCGTTACACGCCCGTCTCGGACGCAACGGCCGCCAATACTTCAACGCGCATTACTCGTGGCCGGTCATCGAACGGAAGTATCTCGATATGCTGGACCGGCTGCGCGGCGAGCCAGTGACGCGGACGCTCGAGCCGCTGCCGGGCTGGTGGGCGCGCAGAAAGATGGACCTGCCGCCGGCAGCCGATGTGCTGTCGGCGATTCCGGTCGGCGCTGCCCTGGGGAAAGCATCTTGACGGGCACGCCGCGCGTCCACCAGGTGCTTGCCACCCTTGGATACGGCGACGCCATCGGCAACGAGGTCCTCGGGATTCAGAGAACGCTCCGCTCCGCCGGCTACGACTCGGAGATCTTTGTCGAAACCGCGGATCCGCGCCTCGAGCACCTCACGATCGACCATCGCGAGATGGTCGGAGCCATCGCGCCGGATGACATCCTGATCCACCACTTCTCAATTGGATCGCGCGCATCGAGGACGGCGTACGCGTTGCCCGGCCGCATGATCCTCGTCTACCACAACATCACACCGCCTGAGTACTTTGTCGGCGTTCACAAGGACCTGGTGAAGCTCTGCTTCCGCGGCCGGCGCGAGCTCACCGCGTACACCAAGCGCTCCGTGCTGGCGCTCGGCGATTCAGAGTACAACCGGCAGGAACTCGAAAGCCTCGGGTTCGCGCCGACCGGTGTACTGCCGGTCGTCCCCGACTTCGTCCACCTGGATCAGCCGCCGGACCGCGCGCTCTCCAGCCAGTTCGACGATGAGTTCGTGAACATCATGTTCGTGGGCCGGGTGATACCGAACAAGAAGTTCGAGAACATCATTCGCGCATTTCACGCCTACCGGACGCATCACAACTCGAAATCGCGCCTCCTGCTCGTGGGATCTCACGGTGGGTTCGAGAAGTACCTGGCGATGCTGCAGGGGTTGATCGCGAGGCTTGCGACGCCGGACGTCCATTTCCTCGGCCATGTCAGTAACGAGCAGCTGGCCGGGTTGTATGACGTGGCGGACCTGTTCCTGTGCGCGAGCGAGCACGAGGGCTTCTGCGTGCCGCTCATTGAAGCCTTCTACAAGCG
>JACDDJ010000362.1 GCA_013817065.1 Acidobacteriota bacterium | reverse complement strand
CCTTGACACGACCGGCCAGGTGCTCGTGCACCGGAACGTGCCGTCGACGCCGGCGGCGTTCCTCGAGGTGGTCGCGCCGTACCGCGCGGATCTCGTCGTGGCGTCCGAATGCATGTTCACCTGGTACTGGCTCGCCGACCTGTGCGCGGCCGAGGGCATCGCGTTCGTGCTCGGTCACGCCTTGGCCATGAAAGCCATTCACGGCGGCAAGGCCAAGAACGACAAGATCGACTCGCACAAGATCGCCGTCTTGCTGCGAGGCGGAATGCTGCCACAAGCGTATGTCTATCCGGCGGCGATGCGATCGACGCGAGACCTGCTGCGCCGGCGCCTGCATCTGGTTCGCAGGCGCGGCGAGCTCCTCGCCCACATCCAGAACACCCGCGCCCAGTACAACCTCCCGGCCTTCGAGCGCCGCCTGGCCTACGCCAGCAATCGCGAGGGGGTGGGGGAGCATTGTCCCGATCCCAGCGTGCGGAAGAGCATCGAGGTCGACCTGGCGCTCATCGATCAATACGATGCGCTGGTCACGGACTTGGAACTCACGATCGTGCGCGGGATCGGCAAGGTGCTGGCGCTGACGAGCCTCTATGAGATCCACGACATTGATCGCTTCGATCGCGTCCAGGAATTCGCCTCCTATGCGCGCTTGATCAAGGTGCACCAAGATGTCGGCCGGCAAGAAACTTGGCACGAGCGGCGCCAAGATGGGCAACGTGCATTTGAAGTGGGCGTTCTCCGAGGCCGCGGTGACGTTTCTCCGCCACAACCGCGAGGGCCAGAAGCTCCTCGCCCGTCTCGAAAAGAAGCACGGCAAAGGCAAGGCCCTGTCGATCCTCGCGCACAAGATCGGGCGCGCGGTCTATTACATGCTGTCGCGGAGCACCGTCTTCTCGATGGATAAATTTCTCGCGGCGTAGCGAGGTGAGGGTGGGTGAGCCACACGTCTAAGTCGAGCCATCGGGACCGAGTTCGTCGACGATTGCGCCCATTCGTGCGTGGCAGCGCGACGCGTGATCAGGAACCACAGGTCCGGCAGCTCGCGCCGTTGATGGGACACCCACCCTCTCCTCGCCACGACGATTTCGCGTTCCCGCTTGACGCGGCCCCTCCCCCGAGCCTGGAGACAACGGACGCGCTTCGGCGACGTCGCTTGCTTGAGGAGGCCGGTACGAGGGCACGACTGAGTTTCTAGGCCGCGAGCGCTCGCGCGCGCGCACTCCGCCCCGGCGGAGCCTGAGCCTCAATAGGTGTTGGGTGCCGCGTCTCTGACGAGGCGCCAGATCTGGAAACGAAGATCGCTGAGAGGGAGAATGCACCCGCGCTCGGATCAGCGGCCGCGCTTGGATTTGCGAGCACGACCGGACGAAGAAGATCTGCGTACTTGACGTGGGGAGGGCTGATAGGTTTGGCTCACTTGGGGGCAGGTGCCCCGCTAATGTTGGTGTTTTGCGACGCCTTAATGAACCACTTCCCACCCTCTTTTGTGGCGACCCACGTGAGGATGCCGCGCCTGGGCTGGCGAGGCGTGCCATCAGGGTCTTTGTCACCTTTGAGAGCCCAACTGACGTGGAGGTGGTGTCTGTCAACTGGTGGAAAAGTATCGCGCGTCCATCCGTCGCGTAATTATGCGGCCGGCCGTTCCGTCACTTTGCCCATGTCGTGATACCCCACTAAGGCTCGCAATCTGATCTGCCCGCTGCGGAGCAGGCCGAAGAGCAGCAGCATGACCGCGTCCTGGCTGGGCAGACTGCCTTGCGTCTTCACCCGTCGGCGGAATTCCTCGTTGATCCGTTCCAAGGCGTTGGTCGTGCGCAACGCTTTCCACTGCGCGATCGGGAAGCGAACGAACGTAAACAGCTCGTCGCCCGCTTCCTCGAGACTGGCGACCACCGCGGGACACCGCAGCCGCCATTTCTTGGTGAAGCTGCCTCGCGCCTTTTGCACGGCGAGCGCACTCTCCGCATAGATCATGCGGCGATAGTCCTCCGTGAGCTCCTCCCGCCAGCGCGCTGGAGCTTTCGCCTGCAGATTGCGGAGCTTATGGGCCGTGCAGCGTTGCACCTCGATCGTGGGCCACGCCGTGCGCAGCGCAGTTGGCAGTCCCGGGTTGCCATCGATCACCGCGAGCACGGGGACGCCGATGTGTCGGGCCACGAGACTCTCGACGACTTCCCGCCACGCCGCGGCGCTCTCCTCCCCGGCCATCCGCAAGTCCAGCAAGATCCGACGTCCGTCGGCGCACACACCCAGCGTCACGAGGACCGGCACCCGCACGCGTTGCTTGCCCAACCGCACCTTCGGATACCAACCGTCGAGAAACAGATAGCGGATCTGCTCCTCCGCGAGATCGCGGGTGCGCCACGCGGCGAAGTCGCCCGCGAGGCGTCCGGTCAACCGCGAGACCGCATCCTTCGACAGTGGTGCTCCTTTCAACAGCGGCGCGAGCGCACTCCGAATGCGGCGCCCGTTCGTCCCACTGAGATAGACGCCGAGCAACGCCTCATCGACGCGCCCTGTCCGCCGCTGATACCGCGGCACCACCGTACTCTGCCACTCGCGCGTGTCGCCGTCCGGGGTCTGCAGCCGCGCCCGCGGCAGCTGAAACGTCGTGGGCCCAAGACTCGTACTGAGCGTCCGCGCCCGGTGCCCATGCCGATACCCTTCTCGACTGGCCCCTGGCCGCTCCGATACGTCCGCCCCCAACGCCGCCGTCAACTCCGCTTCCACCAACTCCTCGATCCACGCGCGGATCCGGCCCCGTACACCGGCCTCGATTCCGTCTGGGCCCATCTCCACCGCCGCTTTACGCAGCGCCGCCTCGCTGGTAACCTTCTCCATCGCGTCATCCTCCGGCACCCGCCGCCAAGCGGGCGCATCAGTCCGTGAAACTGCGCCGGATGATGACGCGTTTTTACTTTTCCACCAAACTCAAGACACTACCTGACGTGGACTAATGCGATGTCAGACTTGAGAAACTTCACCTCAACATCCGTTGCCTCCCACACGCTCTCCTTGAACTGCATTGCGTGCCGAGTGGCGTGATGCTCTTCGAAGGCTTTGCGCCCCTTCAGCCAAGTGCCCGCGACAGCGATGAAGTCAACGTCCTCCGCCACCAGAGACGCCAGGGCCTTCATGTCGTGGCTGTTCCAAGCCTCCTGCCAGCGACTCTCGATCTGCTTTATGGCTTCGATATCTTTCGCGTTGTCCTGAGCACTGGCCGGCCATAGAGGTGAGAGCAAGATCAGACCAACAGCAAATCCGAAGAGTGATTTCATAAGTTCCTCGTACTTTCAAGTTGTGAGTCCAATCTAGCGCTCGGTATCAGCGGCGCGCACGGGACGTTGATGATGAGAGGCTCGATGGATGCGCGTCCGCTGCATGCCGTGTTCGGCCGCGTCTCAGTAGACATCGAGGTCTCGACCGACGACGAAGTGTCCCGAGTACCGGGCGAGCATTTCATCATGCAGCTCTTCGGGTGACAAGCTCGAATAATGATAAAGAATGAGCAGGCGTGGTTTTGCCTTTCGCGCGAGTTCAGCCAGCTCGGTAGTTGTCGTGTGAAACCTGGCTGAAAATTGTTGGAAGAAATCGGGCCGCGTGGCCAGCCATGCTGGCGTGTGCGCCTCGTGAATCAACACGTCGCAGCCGCGGCAGGCGTCGATCGTTGCTTGCGTCGGGTTCGTATCGCCCGAGATGACGATGCTGCGATCCGGCGTGTCGAACCGATAGCCGTAGCTCTCCATTGCGTGCTTCGTGGCGAAGGCAGTCACCGTCACGTTCGCATCCTTGTAGATAACGCCGGGGCCGATTTCATGCGCGTTGACCTTGTGGCCGCCCGGGAATCCGCGCTGGTTGCCCTCGGGGTTGGTGCGCGTCTCGATGTCGGCACGGTAGGCTTCGAGGAGGTGACTGGTCATGGCCTTGAGCCCCTTGGGGCCGTAGACTTCCAGCGGCGCGCGACGCCCGATCGTCCAGGGCGTGAAGATTAAGTCCGGATAGCCAACCGTATGGTCAGAGTGCAGATGAGTAAGGAACGCGACGCGCAGCTTCGTCGTTTCGAGCGCCTTGATATCTTTGTCGAGGAAGGCAGCACTGGCGCGCCGCACGACGCCGGGGCCGAAGTCGACGAGGTAGGCCGTGTCGTTAACGACGACTGCGGTTGCCGGCCCTGAGCGATCGGGAATCGGCCCTGGATTTCCGGTTCCCAACATGACGATTCTCGTCTTGCTCGCCGGTGGCGTCGGAGGCTGTCCAGCAGCCAAAGAAGCCATGAGAAACGCCAGCGCGACGGCGAGGGATGTAGACGACCTACACTGCACAGCATTAATACGCATGCCTTGAATCCTGCTTTGACAACGAACGACCACACTCGATGCCTTGCGGCTTGCGAGGTGCATTGCCCCTCGAAATGCCGGGGATCTCAGCTTTGCTCCGGTCGCTGCGTCGCAATGGCCCACGTGTTCCCGCAGGGATCTTTGACGCTTCCGCGCTTGTCTGGATCGCCCTCCCTGGTCCGCGGTGCCTCGACCGGCGTGCCGCCTGCCTCGATCGCACGTTCGTACACCCGGTCGATGTCATCCACATAGACGTGGATCAACGACGTGAAGGAAGGGAACGCTGCGCCGCCGTCGCCCAGCATAATTACCGTATCGTCGATTCGGACTTCAGCGTGCATGATCGATCCGTCGGGCATGTCGTAGCGCCGGAGTTCCGTCGCGCCGAATACTGCCTTCAAGAAGTCGATGACCTTCTGCGCACCCGCGACGACGAGGTACGGCGAAACCGATGAGTACGATTGCGGTTTCCAGTTCTTGCGATCTCCCATGTTCGTCCATTCCTCCTATCCGTATCGATCCGAGACTTCATTGCGTCACGCTCTCCCCCACCGCCACGGCCTTCTTCGCCGCGCAGGGCCCCTTCGTCCGCCCAATTAGTAGTGGGCCGACCGGCATAATCCGGCTGCCTCCTGCGAGGCTCGCAGCATAACGCGAAAGTGGCGGGAGGTCAGCATCCTCCGAGAGTATTGACCCGATTGGGATTCGGGACTGTCCGGGCTGCAACTCGTCAGGGAATTAGGCCGGTCTGCATAACGCCCCACGAGTTTGCCGCCGTGGTCCGCCGCGTTCGGGGCGACCACTCCCTATAAGTCGCCCAGTGTTTTTCTTTCCGGCCCCCGGACGGCATCAGGTCTCAGAGGCCGTCCCGCTGCCAATCGCGCACGCGTCGCCAACACGTCATGCCGAACCGCGTCGGGCAACAGTACGCCGGCCATAAACCGCCGACGTTACTGCGCCCACACAGAAGGTGTCTATGCTGTCATCCGGCCGGTTTTGTTACACCTCTAAGGGTGCGGCTACCAGGCCGAAACGAATACGCGTTTCAAGTCTCCTGGAG
>JACDDJ010000018.1:8834-16716 GCA_013817065.1 Acidobacteriota bacterium | reverse complement strand
CGACGTGGCGGCGCTGCGGGGACGGCTGCTTCGACCGGCTGGGTCTCCGGCGTCGCGACAGGAACAGGAGGCGGTGCGGCCGGCGGCTGCGTAACAGGTGGCTGCGTGGTCGGCGGCGTCACGGGTGGCGGGTCCTGCGCAGCCGACGGGGCTGCAAACCCGGTCATTGTCACGAGAAGCATCAGCGCGTGCGTCTTCACCGCTTATTTCTCCTGTCGCGCGGACGCGCGAATCCACTGGTTGAACATGTCCCGGCTCTGCGCAATCTCGGCGTTCGTCATGCCTTGATACTGGTCGAGCCCCTGCTGGATCCGGACGATGTCTGACGCGTGCTGCTGCTGGACATCGCGGAGGATCTGCAGCATCTGATGCGCATTGTCCGTCCGCTGACGGGACTGGGCGTCGCTCAACATCTGGCGTACCTGGCGAAGCAGCTCCGCGTCGCTCATCCGGTTCTGGGTCGAAGCCAGTTGCACGGATGATTCGCGGGTCATCGAGGCTTCGATGGCGCGGAGCCGACGATCGAGTTCGCCGAACGTCGCGGGATCAACTGTCGGGGCCGACGCGTTCACGGCACGCACTTCCCCGCTCGACGCATCGGGCTGCGCCTGGACCTGGGCGCCCTGCGCCTGCCCGGCCCAACCGGTACGAACCTGCAAGCCATCGGTGCCGTATCTAATTTCAACGTTCGCGATTGCAGCTGCCGCGGCCAGAACGACGACCGCCGCCGCCGCGAATGCGAAGACGGGTGCGAGTCGGGTCCGTCGAGGCAGTGCAGGCGCCGGTGCAGATCCGCCGCTGATCACCCGAAAGCCAAGGTCAGGCAACGGTGGTGACCACAGCGCCAGGTGCGTCCGCGTCGAACGCAGCTCATCCAACTCGACGCGGCATTCGCTGCAGGCGGCGAGGTGTGCCTGAAATTCCTTTCGCTCCCCACTCGTCAGCTCGTCGTACAAAAAACCGACGATCAGTTCGTTGCTCTCACACATCGTTCTTACACCTGATCCACTATTACCGTCTCAATGCCGCGCCGTCGACTCCAGCGCTTGCGAGCTGCTTTCTCACCACCGTCAACCCCTGGTAGAGCCGCGTCTTGACCGTGCTCAACGGGCAATCGAGCAGGTCGGCAATCTCCTGGAAGGTCAAGCCGTGATACTCCTTCAGGATGATCGCGGTGCGCTGCTCTTCCGGGAGCATCGCCATCGCCTTGCTGACCGCCAGCCCCAGTTGCTTGCGCCCGACCAGGTCCTCGATCGACTCGGACGGCATCGCCTCGCCCGCCAGCTCGATAATATCGATGCCCTCGGGCGCCTGGGACACGGGCGCGCGTCGTTCCTTCCGGATCCAGTCACGACACAGATTCAGGGTGATCCGGTAGAGCCATGACGAGAACTTCGCCTGGCCCTTGAACCCCTTGATGGCGCGGAACGCGCGGAGGAACGTTTCCTGGGCGACATCGCGTGCCTCTTCCTCCCGCCCGATCACCCTGTAAGCGAGGGCATAGATCGGCCGTTCCCAGCGTAAAACCAGCTGGTTGAAGCTGTCGAGGTCACCTCCCTGGGAGAGGGTGACTAACTCTTCGTCGGACGACGGCATGTCGTTGTCGCTGATTTAGACGCCAGAGGGGCGCCGGCAGCCTTCGGTCATTCTAGAATGCCTGCACCAGCATGGAATCGCGCGAATTGGATCGCCTGACGAAGGAGCTAGCGCTCAGGAAGCGCCTGCAGGACGCCCTTTTCGTGTTTTCGAAGAGCCTCTCCGCCCGACTGACCCTGCAAACCGCCCTGGAGTCCCTGGTGCTGGAGGTCGGATCCATGTTCGGCGTTCGCCGGACGTCGGTCTGGCTCCACGAGCGCGAAGCCCGCGTCCTCGTCCTGATCGCCTCCTCGGACCCGCGGGAGCAGGCATCCGAGGCGAGGATCCCGACCAGTGAGTCATCCACGGTGGCGCGCGGACTGCGCGTGGACGCCCCCGAGGTGACCGGCGAGGGGGATGCGCGGTGCCTGGTCATGTCGCTACGAGGATGGCGCCGGGCGCTCGGGACGGTGGTCATCGAGGGCCAGACGACGAAGGTCGATCCTGAGCTGTTCGTCGAGCTCGCGGCCGACCTCGGACGCCAGCTTGGCGCGACGCTCGAACGGGTCCTGGTGCTCGAAGATCACCTGCGGGACGCCGCCGCGCAGGCGCAGCTCCGGGGGCGGCTGGCGCAAAGCGAGAAGATGGCGTCGCTCGGGCAGTTCGTCGCCGGAATGGCGCACGAGATGAACAATCCGCTGCAAGGAGTCCTCGAATCGCTCGAGCTGATGATCCGGGACACCGCGCCCGAGTCAAAAACGAGGACGGAACTGCAGCGCATCCTAGCCGAGGCGGAACGAGCCGTCCTGATCGTCAGCAACCTGCTGCTCTTTACCCGTCGTCACCCGGCTACACGTGAGGTCATCGCGCTTCACGACCTCGTCGATCAGACCATGTCGCTGCGCGAGTCCGCGCCTGGCCGGGCGCAGATTGCAGTCGTTCATAACCGCGGCACCGGCGTACCGAGCGTCGTTGGCGATCGCGCCCGGCTGCAGCGGGCATTCATGAACATCATCATCAACGCCGAGCAGGCAATCAGGGACTCCGGCCGGCCGGGCGAGATCACCGTGACCAGCCGCGCTGAGCCCGGCACCGCGGTCATCGACGTCGCAGACACTGGAACGGGGATCGCTCCGGACGTGCTCCCGCGCATCTTCGAGCCGTCCTTCGCCACCCGTGAGGTGGGCCAGGGCACCGATCTCGGCCTCACTATCGCCTATGGCATCGTCACCGAACACGGTGGCACGATCACGGTTGCCAGTTCGCCGCGCGGCGCGGCCTTTACGATCGTCCTGCCCGCCGCGGATGATAAAGTGACGTCGTCAGGCTCCCTTTCATGATGGACGACGCGTTCCTAACGACCGAAGAGGTACTCGAGTACCTGCAGGTCAACCTTCGTACGGTCTATCGCCTGATCAAGGCCGGGAAGATTCCGGCGGTGCGCGTCGGGCGCCAGTGGCGCTTCCGCAAACGCGACATCGACGTCTGGCTCGAAACACAGCGCCCTCGATCCGGAAGCGCCGGCGCCGGATCGGCGCGGCCTGCGACACCGCCGGCCGGACGGCCGCGCATCCTCGTGGTGGACGACGAAGAAACCATCCGGGAGCTGTTGCTGAAGACGTTGGCGCTCGCCGAGTATGAAGTGGACGTGGCGCCAGATGGCCGCACCGCGGTCGACCGGATGCGCATGATCCAGTACGACCTTCTCATCACCGACCTCCGCATGCCGGGCGTGGATGGCCTCACGGTCATCCGCGAGGCGCGCCGGCTCAAGGCCGATATACCGGTCATCATCCTGACCGGCTATTCGAGCGAAGCGAGTGCGATCGAAGCGATCAACCTTGGCGTGCAGGGATATCTCACGAAGCCCTTCCGTATTCCGCGTGTCCTTGCGGCGGCGGCGAAAGCGCTTGGCGAAACCGTAAGTTGATACAACTCGTTCAACTCAGTAAGTCCTTCGGCGGCCGCGTCCTTCTCGACTCAGTCAGCTGGCAGATCGACGATCGCGAGCGGGTCGGTCTGAGCGGCCCGAACGGTGCCGGCAAGACCACATTGCTCAAGATGCTGGCCGGCTTCGAGGACGCTGACGGCGGCACCATCACCAAGCCGTCCAACCTCACGGTCGGCTACCTGCCGCAGGACGGCCTGAACCACAGCGGCCGCACGCTGATCGAAGAAGCCGGCCTCGCATTCAAGCCGCTCCTCGATATGCGCGACGAGATCACTGCTCTCGAAGAGCGGCTCGGCGACGACGCGCATTCCGAGGAAGAACATGGACGGATGCTCGAGCGCTACAGCGAATTGCAGGAGACCTTCCGGCGACTCGAGGGTTACAGCATCGACCTCAAGATCATGACGGTGCTGCGCGGCCTGGGGTTCACCGCGGAGGACCTCGCCAAGCGATCGGAAACGTTCTCGGGCGGCTGGCAGATGCGCATCGCGCTCGCCAAGCTGTTGCTCGGACGTCCGGGGCTGCTGCTGCTCGACGAACCGACCAACCACCTCGACCTCGACGCGCGCAACTGGCTCGAGGAGTATCTCTCCGGCTATCCGCACGCCGTGATCCTCGTCTCCCACGACCGCTTCTTCCTCGACGCGGTCGTGACCCGGATCACCGAGATCGGGCTGCGCAAGCTGACCGACTACCACGGCAACTACACCGCGTACCTCGAGGAACGCGACGCCCGGATGGAACGGCTGCGACAGATGAAGCGCGACCAGGATGAAGAGGTCGAGCGCATGACCGCCTTCATCAATCGCTTCCGCTACCAGGCGACGAAAGCTGCGCAGGTTCAGAGCCGGATCAAGATGCTCGAGAAGGTGATCCCGATCGAGATCCCGCCGGAGCGCAAGCGCGTCCGCTTCACCTTTCCTCCGTGCGCGAAGAGCGGCCGGACGGTGCTCGACCTCAAGAGCATCCGCAAGGCATACGACGGAAGAAGCGTCCTCGACGGCGTCGGCGTCCACATCGAGCGAGGCGATCGCATCGCTTTGATCGGCCCCAACGGCGCCGGCAAGTCCACCATGATGCGGATGCTGTCAGGCGTCGAAGCGCCCGACTCCGGCACTCGCACCGAGGGGCACCAGGTCGTGATGCAGTACTTCGCACAGGACGAAGCGACGCGCCTCGACCCGACGTTGACGATCTACCAGACGCTTGCCGGCGACGCTCCGCTCAACATGGTGCCGAGCATCCGCAACATCCTCGGCGGCTTCCTCTTTTCAGGGGACGACATCGAAAAGCCGGTTCGAGTGCTCTCGGGCGGTGAGCGCACGCGACTGGCGGTGGCGCGCATGCTGCTGCGGCCGTCCAACACGTTGCTGCTCGACGAGCCGACCAACCACCTCGATCTCGACTCGAAAGACGTCCTGCTCGAAGCGCTCGAGGACTTTGGCGGTACCCTGATCTTCGTCTCGCACGACCGCTACTTCGTCGACAAGCTCGCCACCAAGGTGATCGACATCGGCGGCGGTAAGGCGCTCATGTACCCAGGCACCTACGAGGAGTACCTGTGGAGCCGCAAGCAGCAGGCGGCCCCGGTCCCAACGCCATCACGTCCCGCCGCGACGCCGCAGCACGCGACCAGGAGCCCGCAACGCCCCGTCGGCAAGACCGCCCACTCCCCCAAAGCGCCCCTGCCATCTCCGAAGAAGGACGACGAGGCCAAGCCGCCGACGTCGTACGAGGACCGCAAGCGAGATGAGGCCGAGGCGCGCAAACTTCGCAAGGCGCAGGACACCCGTCGCAAGCGCATTGAAGAACTGGAAGCCCGGATCGCCGAGCGCGAGGCGGAGGTCAAAGAGATCGAAGCCATGATGTCGGCGGCAGGTTTTTACGATAACCATGAAGCGGCCAAGCCGGTAATCGACCGACACCAGGCGCTGATGTGGGAAGTCGGGGACCTAATGGGCCAGTGGGAAACACTGCAGGAGAAGTGACGGTTTCGTAATCGTCCGCACAGATCCGTCAGCTGTACAGCCGATCTACCCAACAAAACTGTGTTTTTCGGCGCATTTCGCCGGCTTCTCCCGCCTGAAACGGGGTACAGCTATTGCCCCAGGATCCCAAGCGCGTCAACTTACAATAATGGAATCAATGGCGACAGCCAAGAGCCGCAAGGCCGCACCCGGGCGGCTTGCCCAAAAAACCGCGAATCCGGAGCCGAGGGTGTACGTCTCTGCGCCGCCCCCGGTGGCGCCGAGCTTTTACCACGATCTGGTCTGGAACCTCCGCAACGGCGTGCTGGCGGTGACCGAGAGCGGTCAGATCGCGGTCATGAATGACGTCGCCTACCGGATCTTCGGGTTGACCCCGCGTGAGTCCGACATCGGCCGTCCATATTCCGCGGTCCTCAAGGATCTTCCGGACGTGATGCGAATTGTCGCCGGCGCGTTCGAGCTGTCGCACCTGCCCAATCGCGCCGAGCTGCGCGTCAAGCGCACTAATAAGGTGATCGGCTACACCCTGTCCCAGGTGCGCGACACGCGCGGGCGGATCACCGGCGCGACCCTCTTCATCAAGGACCTCACGCGCGTCGAGCAGCTCGAGGAGCGTGAACGCCTTCGCGATCGCCTCGCCGCACTTGGGGAGATGGCAGCCGCGATCGCGCACGAAGTGAAGAATCCGCTTGCCGGCATCGAGGTCATGGCAGGGCTGCTCAAGCGGCAGCTGCTCGATAACCAGGACGCCCAGTCGATCCTCAAAGACATCATCAAGGAAGCGAAGATGGCCAACGCCATCGTCGTCGAAGTGCTCGACTTCGTCCGCCCGATCCGGCTCCAGGTCGAAGACAGCCGGCTCGATGAAGTCGTCCGCGATGCGATGGCTATGGCGGAGAGCCACAGGAACCGCGGTCAGGTCGAAGTCTCGATGTCCTTCCCCGACGACCTGCCCGGTATCCAGGGCGACCCGCACCAGCTGCGACAGATCTTCACCAACCTCCTGACCAATGCCTTCGAGGCGATGAACGGCGCGGGACAGGTCAGCATCTCGGCCGCCCAGCTGCCGGCCGAGGAAGAGGTCGCTGTCGGGAGCGACGTTAAGGCGGTCCCGATGATCCAGGTGGAAGTGTCGGACAGCGGCCCGGGTGTTCCGCCCGAGGTGATCGACAAGATGTTCAGCCCGTTCTTCACCACCAAGCCACAGGGGTCCGGCCTTGGGCTCGCGATCGTACGCAAGATCGTCGACGCGCATGACGGGCGTATCGACGTCAGCGCAGGGCCGCAGGGGGGGGCGCGGTTTCGCATCATCCTGCCGGTCACGGGGAACCACGAACTTTTTCGGTAGTCGGCGGATTTTCAGAGCTGTAGCTTCAGGAGAGACATAGAGATGGGCCGTATTCTCGTAGCAGACGATCACGATTCACTTCGCCGCGGCATCGTCCGCGCGCTGTCGGAGGCGAAGCACGAAGTCGATGAGGCGCCCAACGGCAACATCGCCATCGAGCGGCTGCACGAGGGACAGTACGACGTTGTCCTCAGCGACCTCAAGATGGGCGGGAGCGACGGCATGGACGTGCTGCGCACCGCCAAGTCACTGCACCCGACGACCGCGGTGATCCTGATGACCGCGTTTGGGTCGATCCACACCGCCGTCGAGGCCATGAAGATCGGCGCGTTCGATTACGTGCAGAAGCCGTTCGAGATCGAGGAGATGGAGGTCAAGGTCGAGAAGGCGATCGAGCACCGCCGCCTCAAGCACGAGATCGAGTACCTCCGCCACACGCAGCAGGACATCTACGACTTCGATCGGATCGTCGGCGCCAGCGGCGCGCTGCAGTCGGTGCTGGGGATCGTCAAGAAGGTTGCGAAGAGCAATACGACGGTCCTGATCCGCGGCGAAACGGGCACTGGTAAGGAACTGATCGCGGGCGCGATCCATCACAACTCGCTGCGTTCAGCGCGCAACTTCGTCAAGGTGAACTGCGCGGCGCTGCAGGAGAACCTGCTCGAGTCCGAACTCTTCGGTCATGAAAAGGGCGCGTTCACCGGCGCGGACAAGCAGCGCGTCGGCCGCTTCGAACAGGCCGATGGCGGCACCCTGTTCCTGGACGAAATCGGCGACATGAGCGCCAACACGCAGGCCAAGATCCTGCGCGTCCTGCAGGAGCACGAGTTCGAGCGTCTTGGCGGCACGCGGACCTTGCGCGTCGACGTCCGGCTGATCGCCGCTACCAACCGCAATCTCTCGCAGATGGTGGCCAGCGGTCACTTCCGCGAGGACCTCTACTACCGCCTCAACGTCGTGTCGATCGAGACGCCGCCCCTGCGCGAGCGCAAGGAAGACATCACGGCACTGGCAACGTTC
>JACDDJ010000018.1:0-8824 GCA_013817065.1 Acidobacteriota bacterium | reverse complement strand
GGTCGATGGTGTGGCGCCGGATGCCCTGAAGCTGCTGATGCGCTACAACTGGCCGGGTAACATCCGTGAGCTCGAGAACGCGATCGAGCGCGGCGTGCTGCTCACCGAGAGCGCGCACCTGACGAGTACGGACCTGCGGCTGGGCGAGCTGTCCACGAGCAACGCGTCAGGCGATGCCAGCCCGGTGATCAAGATTCCGCCGACCGGTATTGCGCTTGAAGAGATCGAGCGGCAGGCGATCGTCGAGGCACTCAAGATGTCGAACTGGGTGCAGAAGGACGCGGCGGAACTGCTCGCGATCAGCCCGCGGGTCATGAACTACAAGATCAAGACACTCGGGATCGACTACGCACGCGGCGGGCGCCGCCCGATGATCAGCGAAGACGAGTACGCAAAGACGATGTAGCGAGTCTAGGCCTTGGGGTGTGCTTTGCGGTAGGCGTCGATCATCTGCGTGGCATTCACGTGCGTGTAGCGCTGCGTGGTGCTCAGGCGAGAGTGCCCGAGCAGCTCCTGGATGGCGCGCAGGTCGGCGCCGCGCTGCAGCAGGTGGGTTGCGAAGGAGTGCCGTAGCGCGTGGGGGCTGATCCCGAACCGAGTGCTGCAGGCCGAGACGTACTTGCGAACGAGCCTGTCGACGCTGCGCGTTGACAGGCGTCCACCGGCGTAATTCAGGAACACCGGCACACGGACTTTCCTTCTTTTCACCACCGGTCGAGCCAAGGGCGAGAGCTTTTTCGCCTCGTCCTGCGCACCGCTCCCGATCGCTTCCCAATCCTTCAGCCATGCCCGCAGCGCGGCCTCAGTCGATCGATTGAATGGGACGAGCCGCTCTTTGCGGCCCTTGCCCAGCACTCGCACGATGCGCCCGGCAAGGTTGACATCTTCGATGTCCAGCCCGACGAGCTCACTCAAGCGGAGGCCGGACGCATAAAACAGTTCGAGGATGGCGCGATCGCGGCGCCCGAGTGGCTCCGATGCATCCGGCATCTCCAGCAGCCGGGCCATCTCGGCTTCCCCGAGATGTGCCGGCAGCCGCTGCTCGCGCTTCGGCGTGCCGACGAGGGTTGAAGGATCGTCCTCGATCACGCCTTCGCGGCGCAGATAACGGGCGAAGGTTCGGATCGCCGCGAGCTTGCGCGCCGCTGACGCCTTGGAGATTCCCCGCTTCTGCAAGTCGCCGAGGAAGGCCCGGATCGTGACCTGGGTGAGGTCGTCCGGCGTAAGGTCGTAACGCTTGCGGCCAGCCTCCCTGGCTGTGAAGGCGATGAGTTGCGTCAGGTCGCTCTCGTAAGCGCGGACGGTGTGCACCGAGGCGTTCTCGTTCAGGAGCAGGTGCTCGAGGAACTGGCCCAGCTGTTCCTTCATGCCCGGCTCTGCATCCACGCCTCGAGATCTGCGAGTGCACGCTGGGAGAGTCGCTCGTTGCGTTCCGACTTCTGCTTGGGCACGCGCGGCCCGCCGGGCTCGCGGACGAGCGGCGGGATGATCCCGAACGTGATGTTGCTCGGCTGATAGTGCTTCGGCTCCGCGTGCGAGACGTAATAGCCGAGGGCGCCGATCGCCGTCGTCCGCGCCGGTGCGGATGGCGTGCGACCCTGGGCGACCGCCGCTGCGTTACGTCCGGCAATGAGGCCCGAGGCGGCCGATTCGACGTAGCCTTCGACGCCGGAGATCTGCCCGGCGAAGAACACGTCGTCGCGGTACTTCACCTGCCACGTGTCACGCAGCACCGTCGGTCCGTTGATGTAGGTGTTGCGGTGGATCATCCCGAAGCGGACGAACTCGGCATGCTCGAGCCCGGGAATCAGCTTCAACACGCGCGCCTGCCCGCCCCATTTCATCTGCGTCTGGAAGCCAACGAGGCTGTAGTGCGAGGCCGCCAGATTGTCCTGCCGCAGTTGCACGACGGCATACGCGTCGCGGCCGGTGCGAGGATCGGGCAGGCCGACGGGCTTCATCGGACCGAAGCGCAGGGTGTCGACACCGCGCGAGGCCATCACCTCGATCGGCAGACAGCCCTCGAAGAACTTCGGATCATCGAACTCGTGGAGCGACGTCTTCTCGGCCGCCATCAGCTCCGTGTAGAACCGGTGGTACTCCTCGGCCGTGAACGGGCAATTCAAGTAGTCGCCTTGCCCGTCGTCCACACCGCACGCCGGTCCGGCGTTCTGTCTGGCCGGTTCGTGAACGGCCCGGACGTTACGGTTCCACCTCGACGCGCGAAAGACCCTGGTCCTGTCGATCGACTCTGCGAGGACGATCGGGCTGATGGCGTCGTAAAAATACAAGTGCGTCGCGCCGACCAGCGCGGCGATCTCCTTGGACAGCGCGTCGGACGTGAGCGGACCTGTCGCGATGATCAGCGGACCGTCAACCGTCGGGATGCTCGACACCTCCTCACGACGGATCGTGATGAGCGGATGTTCCTCGATCGCGCGGGTGACTTCGGCGGAGAACCGGTCCCGGTCGACTGCGAGCGCGGCTCCAGCGGGCACGCGCGCGACGTCGGCAGCCCGCATCACCAGCGAACCGAGCCGCCGCATCTCCTCCTTGAGGAGACCCACCGCGTTGTCGAGTTTGTCGCCGCGGAAGGAATTGCTGCAGACCAGTTCGGCGAGGCCGTCAGTCTTGTGGACCGCCGTCGGCCGCACCGGCCGCATCTCGTAGAGGACGACGGGGACGCCCAGTGAAGCGGCTTGCCAGGCGGCCTCGCTCCCCGCGAGACCGCCTCCTATGATGTGGATCATCTCAATTTCCAACTGACCAAACCACCAACTTCCAATTGGCTTTTGGTAGTTGGCCGTTGGCAGTTACCGAACGTCAGGCCGTCGCCAGTTCCTCGGACCGTACGTAAGAGCACTCCTCGTTGTTGCAGATCAACTGGCGGCCGTGCTTCTTGGTGATCTTCTCGACGAGGAACGGCGCCTTGCACTCCGGGCAGGTCTCCGCAATCGGCATGTTCCAGAGCGTGAAGTCACAGTCCGGATAATTCGCGCACCCGTAGAACGCCTTGCCGCGCTTGGACTTGCGTTCGACGACATCGCCGCCGTCCTTGGGGCAGAGGACGCCGGTGGACTTCTGCTTGACGTACTTGCAGTTGGGATAGTTCGTGCACGCGGTGAACTCGCCGAATCGTCCCTGCTTGATCACCAGGTTCGACTCGCACTTCGGGCACTTCTCGTCCAGGATCTGATCCGGCTTTGCCGCCGCCATCCCCTGCTTCGTCGCGATGATCTTCCGCGTCGTCTTGCATTCCGGGTAACCGGTGCAGGCGAGGAACTGGCCGAAGCGTCCGCGCTTGACCGCCATCGGCTTGCCGCAATTCTCGCAGGCCTCTTCGATCGCCTCACCGTCGGCGCCGACTTCAACCGTCTCGAGCTCGCGCGTGTTCTCGCACTCGGGATAGCCGCTGCAGGCGAGGAAGAGGCCGAACTTGCCGGCCTTCATCACCATCGGTTTGCCGCACTTGTCGCAGTCGACGGCCGGCTCCGGTGGCACGCCTTCCTTGAAGTTCGGCATCAACTTCTTGGCTTTGTCGAGGTCCTTGAGGAACTTCTTGTAGAAGCTGGCGAGCGTGGCCTTGTAGGTCGAGCCGCCATCCTCGATCTTGTCGAGGTCCTCTTCGAGCTCGCGGGTGTAATTGAGGTCGAGGATGTCGTCGAATGCGGGGCTCAGCAGGCGGTCCACCAGCATGCGCCCGAGAACGGTCGGCTTGAACCGGCCTTCGATCTTGTTGACGTAATCGCGCGCCTGGATGACGCCGATGATGGAGGCGTACGTGCTCGGACGGCCGATGCCGTTCTCTTCCATCGCCTTGACCAGCGTCGCTTCGCTGTAGCGTGGCGGCGGCTGCGTGAATTTCTGTTCGGGCTTGAGTTCCTTCAGATCCAGCCGGTCGCCTTGTGCGAGCGGCGGCAGCACTCCGGAGCCTTCCTCATCCTCAGCGCTGACGGCATCCGGACCCGCACCGGACCCTGAGCTCGAGCTTGTCGAAGCGTCGGTTCGGACTTCCGGGATGTCGCGCTCATAGACGGCGAGCCAACCGGCAAATTTCGGAACCGAGCCCTTGACGCGGAACAGGTATGCGGCTGCCGATATATCGACCGTCGTGTCGTCGAAGATCGCCGGCGGCATCTGCGACGCGACGAAGCGATTCCAGATCAGGCGGTACAGGTAGTACTGATCGGGCGTCAGCAGCGCGCGGACCGACTCCGGGTCGTACTGCATCGACGTCGGGCGGATCGCTTCGTGCGCATCCTGGGCGTCCTTCTTGGTCTTGTAGGTGTTGGGTTTCTCGGGCACGAAGTCCGGGCCGAACTTCTCGCCGATGTGCGCGCGGACTTCGGTGATCGCGTCGTCGGACACGCGGGTCGAGTCGGTACGCATGTAGGTGATGAGACCGACGGCGCCCTCGCCCGGCAGCTCGATGCCCTCGTAGAGCTGCTGCGCGATCATCATCGTCTTCTTGACCGGAAAGCGAGATGCCTGCTGCAGCTTCGACGTGATGTAGGGCGGCACCGCACTCTTCTTGCGCTCCTTGGTCGATACCGAACTGACCACCCACTGGGCGGCCTCGAGATCGGCCAGGACCTTGTCGGCTTCTTCCTGGTTGCCGACCTTGATGTTGGCGCCGTCGCGCTTGAGCAGCCTGGCGTCGAATTCGGGCGGCACCTTGCCGCCGAGCCGGGCCGTGATGTTCCAGTATTCCTCGGCGGTGAACGCCTCGATCTCACGTTCGCGGTCGCACACCAGCTTCAGAGCCACCGACTGCACGCGGCCGGCGCTGAGGCCGCGCCGGACCTTGTCCCAGAGCAGCGGGCTGATCTTGTAGCCGACGAGTCGATCGAGGACGCGTCGCGCCTGCTGTGCATCCACCATCTGCTTGTTGATGGTGGTGGGATTGTCGAGCGCCGCGAGCACACCTTTCTTGGTGATCTCGTTGAACATCAGGCGGCGGATCTTCTTCTTGTTGCCGGCGCCGAGCTCCTCGGCAAGGTGCCAGCCGATCGCCTCCCCTTCCCGGTCAGGGTCGGTTGCGATGAAGATCTCGTCGACGCCCTTTGCGCCATCCTTGACTTCTTTCAGGACCTTCTTCCGGCTCGCAATGACCTCGTAAGAGGGCTCGAACCCCTCGTCCACGTCCACGCCCAGTTTGCTCTTGGGCAGATCGCGGACATGGCCCATCGAGGCGATGACTTTGTAGTTCTTGCCGAGATATTTGTTGATCGTCTTCGCCTTTGCGGGCGATTCGACCACGACGAGTGCCTTTGCCATAACTGTAGACCTACGTTACCAGTACCCGCGCTTCAGCCGGTTTTGAGGCCGGTCAGGCGAACGAATCGTCCGCCGCCAGGCGCCTCGATATACCCGAGTAGCTCCAGCTCCATGAGCCGGGGCAGAAGTTTGGAGGCGGTAGTGCCGGTGATCTCGACCAGATCGTCGAGGCGATAGACCTCTCCCGAGTCCATCTTCGAAAGTAGAGGATCAGCGCTCAATGCCCCGGGCGTGGCCCGAAGCCCGGTCCGCGGCGCGGTCTCGGAGGCATTCCATCCCATATCCTCCAAGATATCGTCCGCAGTCTCCACTACCTTTGCGCCGACCTTCAACAAGGCGTGCGATCCGCGGTTCCGGCCACTCAGCACACTGCCCGGCACCGCCATGACGTCCCGACCCTGGCGCAGGGCGCAGCCGGCCGTGATCAGCGAACCGCTCTTCTCAGATGCTTCGACTACCACCACGGCCAGCGAGATCCCGCTGATGATCCGGTTCCGCAGCGGAAAGTGCTCCGCCAGTGGCGGCGCCCCTGGCGCCAACTCACTGAGCATCAAGCCCTTATCGGCTATCTGCTGGGCGAGTCCGGCGTTCTCCCTGGGATACACGACGTCGAGGCCTGAGCCAGTGACGGCGACGGTGCGGCCGGCGGCGCCAAGGCAGCCGCGATGGGCGGCCGAATCAACTCCGCGGGCAAGCCCACTGGCTACCACAATACCCCGATCCGCCAGCTCAGCTGCGAGTCGGGCGGCAATCTGGAGGGCGTAGGGGGACGCGGCTCGGGAACCGATGATCGCGACGCACGGCGCGGTGAGGCAGTCGAGCGCGCCCCTGGCCCACAGGACGGGCGGCGGATCGTCGATACAAGCCAGCAGTGCCGGATACCGGTCGTCGCCGCAGGCAATCGCAACGATCCCGAGCGACTGAGCGGCCGCGAGCGCGAGCGCGGCTGACTCGAGGCACCGGACGACGGCATCCCGCCCTTCCGCGGAGGTCGACGAGACACCGCAACGATCCAATACGTGTTCGAGGGTATGGGTGGTGCCGGAGAGGCGCAGCTCTTTTGCTAGCGCCGCGGCCCGCAGGCGGGATACGGGCAGCATCGACATCGCCACGGCGGTGAGAAGGTCCATGGGACACTCCGCGCGCGCACCGACGCCAGACAGAAAGAGGCCGGCAGCGGCTGCTTGCGCAACATCGCGGACCCGACCTCTGCACCCAATATACCGTCAGGGGTGTCGGATCGGCAACGTTCTCCGATCAATGAGGACAGATCGGGAACGTCCCGGTCGGCGGAGTGTGGGAAACAGGCCGAAATCCGCCCGCCTCCCGTGGTACGTGCATTGCTCTGGACAGCTTGCCTTCTTTGTCAAGGGAAAGGTGTTGCGACCGGGTAGGCGGGTGACTATAGTGAGCGCATACCGATGATCCTCCGAACGTTGGTTCTAACCGGCGCCCTGTTGACAGTCGCTGTGCCGGTGTGTGCCGACGCGCGTGGAGAAGCGAAGGCGCAGGTCGAGTTCGGGATCAAGGCCGCGCAGAATGAACTCTGGAAGGAAGCCACCTACCGGTGGGAGAAGGCGACGCAGCTCGATCCGACATACGCGCAGGCCTGGAACAATCTCGCGATCGGCTACGAATACCAGGGTCGCTTCGATGATGCGGAAGCCGCCTACCAGCGCGCGCTGCAGCTCGATTCGAAGAGCGCACTCATCCGCCAGAACTACGATCTCTTCAAAGAAATCCATGACCGCACGAAACGTCGCCGCGCTCGCTAGCCGCGCGTCAGCCCGGCGTTCTGAAGAAGTACAGCGAGCGAGGCGGAGCCGTGGCGGTCTCTGGCGAAGCCTCGCGAGCCTCGCGCTTCTCGGCCTGACGGCGGGCTGCACCAGCTTCTACGAGGTGCCGATCGAAACGCCGATCCAGGCGAAGCTGGACGTCGGTGCGTTCCGGCGCGTGCTCGTAGCCGGGTTCATCTCCGGCGGCACCGAAGACGTTGACGCAAACATGGAGACGGTTCGTCTCCTCCGCAGCCAACTCCGCACCAAGACCAACCTGCGCGTGATCGAGGCGGAAGTGCTGCCGCTGGTGCAACTCGCGGGCAAGCAGGGGCAGAGCGCAAGCACGCCAGCTGATGCGATCCCGTCCGTGGGTGATCTCGGCGCGACGACAGCTTCTCCATCCGGGCAGGCGCCTGCCATCCCGCCGGCTCGGGCCGCCACGGTGGAGGAGAAAGCAAAGGCCGATGCGATTCGCACCCGCAAGGACCTGGAACGATACGAGCGGATCTTTGCCGACGCGGCATTCTGGAAGAAGCTCGGCGAGGAATACGAAAGCCCGCTGATCATCACCGGGACGATCATGTTCACGCCGCAGCAGACGTCCCGCTACGAAACCGAGAATCGCGAGACCTACGATCAGCTCGGCCGGCGCGTAGTCGTCCCCATCCGCACGTTCCGCGAACGGAAAGGCTTCGTCCTCGAGCCCAAGTTCGTCTTCATCGACGGGCGAACGGGCGCGACGCTCTACTCCGAGACGCAGCGGCGCGAGGTCCTCTATCCGCTCTCGCAGAACACGCCGGCACTGGCGTCCTATTTCGAGTTGATGGATCAGCTGATCCCTGACTTTCTCGGCGCCCTCAGCACCCAGAAGATCCGCGGCAGCCGCATCCTGCTCAGGTAGCCCTGTTACCTGTCGGGGCTTTACGCCTCGCCGGCCCGCGTGCTACCCTAATACCTTTGCACAGAGCGATTAAGGCCTCCCTGTAGGGGCCAGCGGCTGACAAGCCCTGGCATCGCGGAGGTTGGAGGGTTCGAACGTGTTCGCAATTATTCAGAGCGGTGGCCGCCAGGTCAGGGTCACGCCGGGCACGACCGTAACGGTCGATCGCGTCGAAGCGGAGCCCGGCACGCAGGTCGCCATCGACCGGATCCTGTTCCTCGAGAAGGACGGCGGCGAAATGATCGCCGGCGCGCCTTACGTCGCCGGTGCCAAGGTCATCGGCGTCGTCGACGGCGAAGAGCGTGGACCCAAGATTCGCATTTTCAAGAAGCGCCGCCGCAAGGGCTTCCGTAAGACGCAGGGTCACCGCGCGACCTATACCCGCGTCCGCATCACCGGCATCGAAATCTAGTTCGTCAGCCCGGCTGCGCGCCGGGCCGGGAAACACATCATGGCTACAAAAAAAGGTCAGGGCAGTTCACGTAACGGGCGCGACTCCAATGCGCAGCGTCTCGGGGTCAAGCGCCACGACGGCAACCTCGTCCCCGGTGGCTCCATCCTCGTTCGTCAGCGCGGCCGCAAGTTCCGTCCTGGTCTCAACGTCGGCCTCGGCAAAGACGACACGCTGTTTGCAAAGGTCACCGGCGTGGTGAAGTTTGCCGATCACGGCGCCCGCGGCCGTACGATCAGCATCGTTCCGGCAGAAGCCGCCGAGTAAGCCGACCGCGAGGTCGGGCTTACAAGCTGCACGCTATGGAGTCCGATGTCGTTTGTAGATGAAGTAGAGATCCATGTGGTCGCCGGTCACGGCGGCCGCGGCGCTCTCAGC
>JACDDJ010000361.1:1651-5404 GCA_013817065.1 Acidobacteriota bacterium | reverse complement strand
GATATGACGTAGACCGGCTTTGGAGAGCATCCGCTCGAACACGTGCCGAACATTCCGTTCCTCGAGGGCTGTGCCGGTACGCGAGGGGAAAACCCACGCAGGCATGTGTTCTCCCTTCTTGAGCCAACGCGCCTGCTGGAGGGCGCGCCATTCGCGGAGAGCCGTCGTAAGCTGCGCGGACATATCAACCCGCCTGCACTGATGGCTCTTCGGAGTTGTCAGGACGCCACGCACCACGTTCCCCTGGACCAGGAGGAACTGTCCGTTCCAATCGATGTCGCTCCATTGAAGGCCGATCTGCTCACCGAGCCTCAGGCCCGTGCGGAGCGTCAGCAGCATTCACGCGTGCCAGCGCGGGAACTCCCGTCGCGCGATTTGCACCAGAAGGGCTGCTTCCTCGCGCGTCAGCGGCTGCACGATGGCCTTCGGCTCGTCGCCCCGTCGCAGATACCGGCCCAGGCGCAACGCAGGGTTCGCTGGGAGACGCTCGTCCTCGACGAGCTGCGAGAGGACCACTGACAGGGTGCGGGCAATTCCGCGGACGGTGTTCACTCTCAAGCCCTTGGCGCGGGTGGTCGTGATCAGCTCGCGGCAGTCGGCCCGGGTCAACGAGGTCACGGCGCGGTTCCCCATCAGCGGCAGAACGTAGCGATCCAGATTGGCCCTGTAGAACCCAACCGTGCTGGCCTTGAGGGTGGCGTCGATCGACTTTAGCCAACCGCCTACATACGTTGTCAGGGTCTCAGTGTCGGCGGGCGGCTGGTATTCCAGATTCAGGTCGCCGAGTGCGAGGCGCTCACGCACCTGCCGTGCGATCCCGAGGGCGGTTTCTTTGTCGCCGATTTTCTTCGCACGACGGCGTCCATGGTGGCTGATGAACACCCACCACGACCCTTTGTGAAACCGGACCTTCACACCCATCGCGTTCTTCGGCATTCTACAGGTCTGTCAGTAAGTCCGCTAGAATCGCGTCGCCCTTCGAGGAGTCAGTTGCCTTGAAGCCAGAGATCCAGTCGTCAAACTCTGAACGTTTCACGAGAACCTTCCCTCCAGGGCGGTAGTGCGGCAATGGGCGGATTGCCTTCGAGAGATATATGCGCAGCGTCCGAACGCTGAGGCCCGATTACTTCGAGAGCGACTTGAGCGGCATGAAACAATCCTCGACCGTGCCGCGTACCGACGGGGCGCTGTGGCTTGTCCTTCGAGCGGAATCGAAGCGCATCTTTCCTGCCATCTGCGATCAGACCGATTTCTGCGCGAATGTGTCTCGCAGGACGCGGGCCCAGCCCGATAAAAGGCGGCGACGACAAACGCTCGTTCAGCCGGTGGTCAATCTGACAGGACGCGAGCGGTCAATGGGAGGGCAGTCCAAAGGTGCGCCACCTGCTCGTTCAACCAGATTGCATCGGCGGGCGTCGTCGTGTTCCTTGAACGGCGTCCTCGACCGTGCGGAGTTCACGGCCACTTGGAACGATACCCCGTCGGCGTTGCCGTGTATGCGGGGCCGGATACAGTGTCTGACACAGGACGCTGGTTGCGTGGTGCTCACTCGAGCGATTGGTCGGTGCTGTTTGCGACCAGCAACGTCAACGCCCGAGAGCGGGCCAGCCGATACGTCGCCGCGCTCCCGCCCGCCATTCAGGGACAGAACGGAAATCGGCACACCCTTCGTGTCTACTGCCGCCGTCGCGCGTGGTTCTCGCTGAATGACGGAGACGGCTCAGCGGCACTCGCGGAGTGAAACGCGCAATGCCAACCACCCTGGCCCGAACGGGCGCTGATTGAGAAACTTCAGCACGCCCGCCAGTAAGGTCGGGAGCTTCTTGGCGGACTGCTGTAGCGCGCGCCGCCGCGCTCGAGATGAGACAGACGCCGAAAACATCGCGGTGCGTGTCATCAACACTTACCCCGGCGTTAGCTACGTCATATGCGCCCGCAAGAAATCCAGTCCCTGCTGAAGGATTCTGCCGGTTTCCGGGCGGGGGTGAAACAGGTCGAACGAGTGCGGCGCCTCGGGATAACAGCCACCACTAGGGTATTGGGGTCATTCCGCGAGATCGCCTGAGCCACAAATCGTCCAAGCCCGGCACTGAGGTCCGGCGTTTCGTCCTTGCCGGATCGAATGATGAACATCGGCTTGCTGGTCGCAACCTCCCCAACAATTGGGTTACTCAACACTGCGCAACTGGCCAGCGCAAGCGCCGCAAGGGCCACTGGCCCATGACCCGACGTGGCCCCGATCCCAACGCGTTGGTTTTCATCAAACAGCAGATGCTTCATCAGGACAATCGCATCGGGTCCAGGCTCGCGATTCGAATGGGTGATCGCCGTCATCCCCGACCCCGCGATCAACTGCGCCACTGAGATCGCCCATTCCATTTCCATGAAACGGCACCCGAGCCTCTGGCTGAAACCCGGATCCGGTCCGGCTCTCTGTTATTCCGATCGCAGCGTCGTCGATGGATCGACGCGCGATGCGCGCCAGGCTGGCAACCAGCTCGCCGCGGCGGCCACGCCAATCAACAGCAGAACCACGCCGACGTACGACATCGGATCGAGCGGCGAGATGCCAAAGAGCAGCGATGTCAGTCCGCGGCTGGTGAGTGCGGCGACGACGACCCCAATCGTCACGCCGGCGAGCGATAGAAAGAGGCCCTGCCCGATCACCATCGTAAGGATCGAGCGACGAGAAGCGCCGAGTGCGGTGCGCACCCCGATCTCGCGCACGCGTTCAGTGACGCCGCCGGAGACGACACCGTAGATCCCAATCGCCGTCAATAGCAGGGCGATCACGCCGAACGCTTCAAACAGGATCATCGCGAACCGGCGCGTGCCGGCCGTGGCCTCGACCCAATGCGACAGCGGCGCAGTGCGGACGATCGGCTGATTCTTGTCCACCGACCAGATCGCCGCCTGGATCGCCAGGGCGAGCGCGGCGGCATCACCGTGCGCCTTGACAACGAACCACCTGGCACGGTCGGCGAACTGCCATTGTTCCGGCGCCACGTACGCGGCATCGAACTGTTCCCTATCAAGTGACATCTGCTTCACGTCGCCGACCACGCCGACGATGGTGAACCACGGACGATCGGTGGGCCCGAGGTGCAGCCGCTGCCCGAGCGGATCGCGATCCGGAAACCGCCGCGCGGCGAGTGATTCACTGACCACCACCGGAAACTCGGCGGCGACGCGATCCTGATCCGTCAGCAACCGGCCGCGGCGAAGCGGGATTCGCATCGCGTCGAAATAGCCGGGGCTGACGCCGTAGCGGAACGCAGCGCCATCATCCGCTTGCGGACCGTTCGACTCGAATTGCAGGCCGTAGACGTCGGAATCGCCGCTGAGCGGAAGCAACGTCGTGATCGCCGCCTCGGCAACGCCCGGCACCTCTTTAACGGCGTCGAGCGCCTGTTGAAAGAAGCGATGCGTCGCGCCGGCATCGGTGAAACGCTGGCCGGCGACCTGCACTTGCATCGTCAACACATTGCGACCGTCGAACCCGGGCGCAATGGCGAATAGCTGCTGCAGACTGCGGACCAATAAGCCGGCGCCGACGAGCAGGACCAGCGCGAACGCAATCTCTGCGACCACCAGAGTACGACGCATCAGATGATGCGACGCGGCCGCTTGCCACGCTCCTTGAGGCACGCCGCCCTTCAGATCGTCATTCGAGAATGTCGGCAAGAACCCGACGAGCACGCCGACGATCGCGGTGACTGCGAAGGCGATCGACAACACCGGCGTGTCGAGGCC
>JACDDJ010000361.1:0-1641 GCA_013817065.1 Acidobacteriota bacterium | reverse complement strand
GCCGGTGACGGCTGGCAAGCCGGGCGGGCCCCAACATCGTGAGTGCTTGCAGGAGTAATTTCCCGACGACCACTCCGCCTGCACCGCCGGCGGCGGCAAGAACGAGCGTTTCGGTCACCAGTTGCCGAATCAGGCGCCATCGTCCGGCACCAAGCGCGGTTCGCATCGCGAGCTCG
The DNA here is from genome assembly GCA_013817065.1 of Acidobacteriota bacterium. GTDB lineage: Bacteria > Acidobacteriota > Vicinamibacteria > Vicinamibacterales > 2-12-FULL-66-21 > JACDCA01. The sequence continues at coordinate 1,465 of JACDDJ010000361.1, read as the reverse complement.
GCGCGCCGCTGCGCATTGCGCGTGAGCAGCAGGTTGATCACGTTCACGCATGCGATCAACAACAACAATGCGACCGCCGCCACAACTGCGATAATCGCGGGCCTGGCTTGTCTCGTCAGCTCGTCGTGGAGGGGATCGACAGTCAATCCGTGAGGCAGGGCCGCCCAGGCCGGCCGCACAAAACGATCGATCGGATCGCGCGCAATTGCCCGAGCTCGGCGACGGCATCCGCGCGCGTCACGCCGTCTCGCAGCCGGCCCATCATGCGCAAGTGATGGCCCCACTCGCAGCCTTGAAAACCTGGCAGCGTTCGATCGTATTGAAGCGACCGCCACACATCGGCAGGCGGCATCAGCCGGTGTTCGAACAGCGCCGGCATCACGCCGATGACGCCGTAGGCGAAACCATCGAGGGTGATCCGTTTCCCGAGAATCGCCGCATCGGCGTCGAAACGTCGCCGCCAGATGCGATCACTGAGAATGACGACGCGCGCGGCGTTGGGCACATCGTCGGCCGCCGAAAACCCGCGTCCCACTCTCGGCCCGAGGCCGAAGACACGAAAATAATCGGCGGTCACTCCCCTGCCTTCGAGACGCTCGGGTGTTGACGGACCGGTCAGTGTGGGCTGCCACACACGCGACACGGCCATCGACTCGAAGGCAAGGCTTCGTTCCTGCAGTTCCATGAAGCTGCCGAAGGTCATTTCGATGCGCGATCGATCCTGGGCCTGATCCCAAATCGCGTGAATACGATCGGCGTGCGGATACGGGAGGGTGCGGACGAATACGGGAGTCGCCACGCTGAAGATCGCCGTTGCCGAGCCGATGCCGAGCGCGAGTGTGGCGATCGTCAATGCGGAGAAGGCCGGGCTCCGCCACAGGCGGCGGACGCCGTATCGAAGATCGGCGATCGTGGTTTCGACGAGGTGCTCCCAGCCCGACGAGCGAACCTCTTCGCGAATGACCAGCGGGTTGCCGGCGCTCACGCGGGCCAGCCGTATGGCTTCTTCGGGAGCCACACCATCGCGCTCGAGCGCCGCGGACGACTCGTCCAGAAAATGCTGGATCTCGTCATCGACATCGCGATCGGCGCCCCGGCCGCGGACCAATGCGCGCACGCCGTTGTGCAGGTGCCGCCACAGTGACATGTCTTATCCCTCGGCCTTGAGTAAGCGCGCGATCGCAGAGGCGCGGCGCGTCCACTCCGACGTTTCGACCTCAAGTTGTTTCCGTCCCGCCCGGGTCAGCGTGTAAATACGGGCTCGTCGTGAATTGGCGGTTTGCCGCCATTTGGCATCGACCAACCCGGCCCGCTCCAGCCGCTGCAGCGCGACCAGCAGCGAGCCCGGGTTGACCTTGAAGACGCCCTGGCTGACCTGCTCGATGCGCTTCACGATGCCAAAACCGTGCATCGGTTCGAGGCTGAGGCTCCTGAGGATCAGCATGTCGAGCGTGCCCTGCACCAC
>JACDDJ010000360.1 GCA_013817065.1 Acidobacteriota bacterium | reverse complement strand
GCCGAGCCCACCGGCCATGCCCGAGGCCATGCCGAGACCCACCAGGCCCGCGGCACCGCTGTGTTCGCCCGCCGACTGCATCCCCTGGGCCACGCTGGCCTGCAGGTTGGCGTTGCCGCGCGCGCCGGACAGCGCGTCGGCGCGCTGCACGGTCTTGAGCAGTTCGCGGGTGTTGGCGTCGTACTCGATCGACACGATGGCGGTCTTGACGATGGCCAGGCCGCGATCGGACTTCCACTGGTACGCCTGCTCCACCGCATCGGACAGGCTCTGGGCGAAGCCGAGCGAATCCTGCTGCAGCCTGGTGATGCGATTGCCCTTGCCGGGATCGTTGCTGTACAGGCTGAAGGCCGGCGCCAGCGAGCTCACCACTTCATTGAACAGCTGGCTGGCCGCGGCGTTGTCCATGTCGGTGAAATCGAAGACCTGGCCGGGCTGCAGGTAGCTGGCCGGCACGAAGTGCTTCACGAACAGGATCGGGTCGATGATCCTCAGCGTGTAGGAGCCGCGCGTGACCGCGCCGACCTGGGTACCCAGGAAACCATCGTCCCAGTAGATTTCCGACTGCGTGCCGAAGCGATTGTCCGGCAGTTCCTTCAACGAGACGAAGAAGGCCGCCTGCTGCGAACCTGGCTGGCCCCCGAACTTGAAACGCTCCCAGCTCTGCTTGATGAGCGGAGTAACCAGACCATCGCCTGCGAAGATCGACTGCGAGTTGATCTCGTCCGATCGCCATTCGTAACCGCCCGGCTCGGCGGCGAAGCCTGTGATCGCGCCATCCTGGAACAGCAGCAGCCCGTACCCCTCGGGCACCACGATCTTCGAGCCGTTGGTGACGATGTTGGACGATCCGCTCGTGTTGGAGCCGCGCCCGGCATTGGTGCCGCGCGGCACCGCGGCGAACAATGCCGCCGTCGGCACCAAGCCGTCGGGCACCGTGTGGAAGTCCTTCCACTGGTCGCCGAGCATGCCACCGACCGCACCCGACACTGCTTGCACAAGACCCATGACGACGCTCCGCGATTCGTGGCCAGGCACCGTGCCCGACGTACCGACGCAATATACATGCGGGCTCCCAAAGGCCACGCAGCAGAGAAACCGGGGTGCTGCGCCATGAACACTGGCCTTTGTTGATGAACCGTCTCCTGCGTCGCCCGCGCGCCTACACGCAGGCGTGTTGCGCACTTGTCTAGCTTTCACAGGCCCGTCCTGGATTCCGCAGGACGTTATCGAGCCCGTTGCAGATGACCACATGCCCTGCCCGCCTGCGCCGTTTCGACGCCTACCCCGCTTCCGTTTCAACTACACATGCGCAAACGAGTGCCAGAAGCGACGGCGCGTTGACCAGGCGGTTCTTCGAGTTCGTCGATGACCACGCCTTTCCGTGTGTCGGCTCCAAGGCGGCGCTTGCGCGCGGTGCAATCCAGGCCCACGAGTTCGAAGCTCTCGGCCACAACGTCAACGACGCACCCCTGCTGGACAGGCTGCACGCGTTCGCCGCAATGGTCGATGCCTGCGATCCCGCCGACACGACCGTGCATTCCTTCGTCAGCCTGTTCGATGGCCCGTTCGATGCCGGCGAGCAGCGCTTCGACGCCCTGCTGTGGTCGCAGTTGCAGCGCTTGTACGAGCTGGACGTGCGGCGTGGCAGCCGCTGGGCCGAAGACGTCAGTCGCGATCCGGACAGCCCACAGTTCAGCCTCAGCCTTGGCGGACACCCGTTCTTCGTGATCGGCCTGCACCCGGGCGCGTCTCGCATCGCCCGCCGGTTCACCCGCCCCACCCTTGTGTTCAACTCGCATCGCCAGTTCGAGCAACTGCGCGCGGACGGCCGCTACCAGAAGATGCAGGCGGCGACACGCGAGCGCGACAGGGCGTTGCAGGGGTCGATCAATCCCAACCTCGCCGACTTCGGTGCCGCCAGCGAGACGCGCCAATACAGTGGCCGCGAGGTCGAGCCCGGCTGGCGGTGCCCGTTCCACGTCAGGAAGGCGCACTGACATGGCTGGCACGCCCACTCCGCAGTCGGACAACGTCACCCACGCGCACCGTATCCCCCCGTGCTCGGGGTGCTCGGTGGAACTGGACACCGGCGACGTGCTGGTCATCATCGACCCCAAAGGCCAGCAGGTCTGCGACCTCACCGCCTTCGCCCGCGACGACCTCGCCGAATACCTGTCCTCGGGCCGCTCGATCGATTACGCCGCCAAGTTATGGCTGAGTACCGGCGACACGCTGTACTCGAGCCGCAGCCGCCCGATGTTCACCATCATCGAAGACACCTGCGGCCGGCACGACTTCACGCTGACGCCGTGTTCCAAAAAAATGTTCGAGATCATCTACGGCGAGACCGAGGGCCGCCCGGGTTGCGAAGGCAACCTGGCCTTCGCACTGGCCCCCTACGGCATCGGCATCGACCGGATTCCGATCGCGTTCAACGTCTTCATGAACGTCACGTTCGATGCAGACAGCGGCGCGGTCGCCGTGCTCCCGCCACTGAGCCGCGCTGGCGATTTCATACGGTTGCGCGCGCAAATGCCGCTGGTGGTCGGGATGACCGCGTGCTCGGCGGGGCAGTCGAACAACTTCAACTACAAGCCGATTGATTTCCTCGTGGAAGCACGGAAATTCGATTGAAAGACACGGGTCACTTGCATTTCCCAAACAGGGGAAATGAACCTGACCCCTTTTCCTGTACGGCCGCAGGGACGGTCACGAACGGTCGTCCGCGGCAAGGTCATCAGCCGGCTCCGCCCCTTTCCTTATGCACGAGCCCCGCACCCCGGCAGGCGCGTGCGCGAGTCCTCAGGGATCAGTTCCACAGCGCCCCGCCGAACGCGAGATTGAGAGCCAATGCCGCCAACGGGTCCGCGCCAGGAGGCAAAGCGGGAGCAGACCCGCGATAGCGATTTGTTCCGTAGTGGCCGCGCAGGCGGCTGGATCCAACATGGTGACGGAGGCAGTGATCCCACCTCGGACCGAAACACTACGGAGTCGGCGGTGGGGCAAAGTGATTAAGGGCTCCGGGGAGCGGGATGGTTTTTTTTTGGCATTCACCCGGGCGGCGAAATGGCGGCCCCTGTGTCGTCGACGGGTTGGCGCGCCCCACTTGAGCAGCGAGGACGAATGCGTCGAAACGAATCGTGACTGAACGGCCGCCCTTTCACTCCGTTTATTTTCACCGCTCTTTCATCCCAGCGGATCGTAAGGTGCCCGTATCGCTGATAAGGAAGCAAGTATATGGACGTGCGCGCGAATCCATGGATGATCGGTATGGGAGCCGGAATCCTCAGCCTCGCGACTGCATGCGCGACATCAACCGGCGCGCACTTGCCGACGGGGGCGCAAGCCCCTTCTCTTCCCATCTACGAGCCCTTGGGAATCATCGTCGGCACTCGAAACACCGGAACCTTCAGAGTTGTTGGCGGCTGCATTGTATTCGAGCGCGTCCGCCCCGCGAACAGCCGCTCTCCTGCGCTATTTCCGCCCGGGAGCACATGGATTGACGCATCGACGGCGATCCGGCTGCCAGACGGCCAGCCCATACCGATTGGCCGGACCATCGAGATCGCCTATGAAGCGCCTCCCGGTGACCGAGGCAAGGTCCCGGGGTGCGCTGGCGATCCCATTTACATCCTCAACGTAGTCGACAAGGAATAGTTAATATGAACGAGCATCCATTGCTGAGCGTCACCGCCACGGCGGTGTTTCTGTCCACAGGTGCGTTCGCTCAGCAGTCCGAGCCGGTTGCCGAACGCCCCCAATTCGACGAGTCCCGCGTTGCTCCCGCCCACACGGTTCAGCGCAGCGAGTTCAGTGATCTAGGGAACGAGAAGGCGAAACACTTTGCCCAGGAGCGCGGCACCTCGCTGGGCGAGGCCACCAGCCAGCTGAGGCGGCAGGCGGCGCTCGCCATGTTCATCGAGCGCCTCAAGGAACGTCACCCCGACAAATTCTCCTACGTCGCAGTGAATGCGGATTCGATCGAGGTGGGACTTACCGACCCCTCGATTGACATCACGGCGTTGCTACCTCCGGGGCTCGCGAATGTGCAGAAAGTCCAGGCGGTCTACTCCGAAAAGGGCACTTATGCGCGGCTCGAAGAACTGAAACAGCAGCTCGTTTCCGCTGGCCTCAAGGATGTGAGCGTCGGTGTCAATCCGGAGACCGGCAAGATCGAACTCCTTACAAAAAAGGCGCAGGCGGCCGTCCAGGAGGCCATCACCTCCGGAGCGATCAAGAGCGAGCATGGCATCGAGGTGGTCGACGACGAGATCATTGTGCTCGGCTATATAGACGCGGGCAAGGCTTACAATGTCGATCCATCTTATTGCAGCAACTATTGTGGAGGCACGACCGGATTTTCTCTCATCGACTATGCCGGGACGCGCCGTTACACGTCCACGGCCGCCCACATGGACAACAATCGTGCCCGATACAATACCAGCCTGACCAGCGACTATTCGAGCGGCGGCGACACGCTGCAGTTGCCGACGGATATGTTCAACTACCGCCTCGACGTTCAGTATGCACAGCCAACCGACACCGCGGGCGACACGCCGGTGCCGTATTTCTGGGATGGCGTGACCTACGTGTCGGTGGAAAATTACACCTATCCAACGGAGAACGTAGTCTTCTGCAAGTTCGGCCGAGTAACGAAGAAGACCTGCGGCACTCACGGCCCCACGACGGTCTATTCGAACCCCGAATGGAATGTCAGTTATCTGCGTCGCATCCCCAACCCCGGTACCGGCTCGAGCTTCGTTCAAGAGGGCGACAGCGGTGGCCCCGTCTTCTATGGCCACTGGGCGCTGGGTTGGATCCACGGCAGAAACAGCAATTATGACCTTTACTACACCCCCGTTTCAGATTTCAAATCGGTGCAGCAGGTGGTCGATCTGATCATCCTCAAATAATCCCCGTGGAACCCGGGAGCCGACAGGAGCCAAGTTCAGTTTCGCTCCTGTCGGTTCCGGTACGCCATCCACGGTGGCGTCCGTGTCGGGGCGGCGGCTCCGATGCTGCCGGGCCGGCGGCCGGGCCATGGCCAGGGCCGTGGCTCGCCCTCCGCGAGGCGAACTTGCCGGCGTTGCACAGCCCCTCGTGCAACGCGGCAATATCGCCTGCCTTGCTTCCTCGATGATGCCGATCGGCTTCAGACCGGCGCTCCCTGCGCGATGCTTTACTGGCTGCAAGGAACCTGATTCCGCTACTGCTCGCGCTACTCCCGCGGGGCGCGGTGTTGGACGCCTTGGACAGGTGTGGGCACCCCGCCTGACGGCCGCGTCAGATATGACTACTGCCGCCGCAGGCGCGCCTGCAAGGTAAGCGTCCGGCCACCACACCTTCCCTCCATCGATTCAATCCGGCAGCTCTCAGCCCGCCGGTTCCCAGCTGTGCGGTAGCAGGGTGTCAA
>JACDDJ010000359.1:2559-5417 GCA_013817065.1 Acidobacteriota bacterium | reverse complement strand
GTACTTCTCAGCGATCCCGACAGGCAAGCCGATCACGCGTCCGACGATTGCGCCGGCGGTTCTGACGGCGGAGAAACGGCTGGTGTTCGAGGACAACGTCCCAGTGCCCCGTCTCTACCTGCAGTGGTCCACGGTCGGCGTCAAGCACGAGGACGACTACGCGCTCAGCGTGCTCGGGCCCGTTCTCGCCGGCGCACGCACCGCGCGCCTGACCAAGGCGCTGGTCTATGACAAGCCGTCGGCCGCGAGCATCAGTGCGTTCCAGGGATCTTCCGAAGATGTCGGCGAGTTCGGGATCACCGTTACGCCCCGTCCGGGCAGTACCCTGACGGCGCTAGAGCAGGAGATCGACGTCATCGTCGAGCGCCTTAAGAAAGAGGGTCCCACCGCGCAGGAGATCCAGGCGGCGATTGCGCCACAGGAGCTCCAGTTCGTGAGCGGCTTGCAGTCCAACCTTGGCAAGACCAATCAGCTGGCTGACGGCGCCGGGTATCACGGCGATCCTGCGTTCTTCAAGAAGGAGTACGAGAAGCGACGGGCCGTGACGGCCGAGGACGTCAAGCGCGTCGCCAACAAGTATCTGACCGCCAACCGCGTCGTCCTCAGCGTGGTGCCGGTCGGCAAAACAGACCTCGCGGCCAAGCCCGAGGCGAGCCAGAAGGTCGGGGGTAACCAGTAATGCGCCGCATGACGACATTTGTTCTGGCCGCGACGCTCGCGGCTTTCAGCGCCGCGCCGCTGGCGCAGCAGCAGCTCGATCGAAAGAAAGTACCGGCGCCAGGACCAACGCCGGTGCTGCGCGTGCCGACGTGGACGACCAGCAAGCTGGCGAACGGGGCGCAGCTGATCGTCTCGGAACGCAAGGGGCTGCCCCTCGTTTCGATGAGCATCACGTTTGTCGGCGGGACCCGGCAGTTCGAAACGCCGGGCAAAGTTGGCGTCGCGGCCTTCACCACCGCGATGCTTCGCGAAGGGACGAAGACCCGTGACGGCGAAGCCCTCGCGCTGGCGCTGCAACTGCTCGGCACCAACGTTGGCGCCGGAGTTGGTGCGGAGAGCGGATCGGTATCGTTCCAGTCGACCACCGACAAGTTCGCGCCGACGCTCGAGATCATGGCCGACATGCTCGTGAACCCGACCTTCCCGGCGGCGGCGCTGGACCGGCTGCGCGCCCAGCGTCTCGTCCAGCTCGCCCAGGCCAACGCGCAGCCCGGCACGATCGCGTCGCGCGTCTACTCGCGGGTGCTCTACGGCGCGGAGCATCCATTCGCGCTTACGCCGACCGAGACGACCGTGAAGGCGGTCACGCGCGAGGACGTCGTCGCATTCCACAACGAGTACTTCAAACCGGGCCGCGCCATCATCACCGTCGTCGGCGACGTGAACGCCGCGTCGGTGAAGGGCATGCTTGACAAGGCACTCGCCGGCTGGACGGCGGGCGGTGAGAAACCGGCCTTCAAGTATCCGGCTCCTTCGGCTGCCAGGGCCACGGCCATCTACCTTGTCGACAAGCCTGGCGCCGCACAGTCGGTCGTGAGCATCGGCCTGCCCGGGCCGCCGCGGAACACGCCGGACTTCATGGCGCTCGAGGTGATGAACTTCATCCTCGGTGGACACTTCCAGTCGCGCCTGAACGCGAACATCCGCGAGGAGAAGGGCTACAGCTACGGCGTGAACTCGGGTTTCTCATTCGGCAAGGGGCCGGGGCCATTCACCGCCGGCGGGGATGTGGTCAGCGACAAGACCGATGCAGCGCTCGTCGAGTTCATGAAGGAGCTGCGCGGCATCCACGGTGGACGGGCAATTTCCGACGAGGAGATGACGACCGCGCGTGACTCACTGATCCAGGGTCTGCCGGATCGCTTCAGTACGCTCGGCGGCATCGGCCAGTCGATTCTCAGTCTCTATCTGAACGATCTGCCGATGGATTATTACCAGAACTATCCGAAGGGCATTTCAGCGGTGACGAAGGACGACGTGCTGCGGGTGGCGAAGAAGTATGTCGACCTCGATCACATCAACATCGTGATCGTCGGCGACCGCAAGTCGATCGAAGGTCCGCTCAAGGCCACCGGGATCGCGCCGATCGTGATCCTCGACGCCGAGGGCATGCCGCAGAAGTAGGTGTGCGAATCGCGAGGGTGCAGGGCACAACGGTGAGCGTGCAGGGGCAGAACCGTGAGGTGCCGAGCGCCCCGGCCCATGAGTTAGCCGTTGCTACTGAGAGCGACTCGCTGATCGAGGAGTGCTCTTTTCCATCTACCATCTTCCATCTACCATCACCGGCCAGCCGCAGGCGGGCCGGTGAGCCGCCACACCGCCGACTCGCTCGCGACATACAAGCTGCCGTCAGATTTACTGACGACCGAACGCACCTGCCCGATCCTCCCTTCCAGCAGCTTCTCCGACGACACCGCACGAAGGGCGTCCTGCTCATCGAACTGGATCCTGAGAAGGTAGCCACCTTCGCGTGCGGCGAGGAACATGTTTCCGTCAAACGGTCGAACGGCGTCGCCACGATAGAACGCCAGCCCGCCGGCGCCGAGAGGTTGCGGTAGCACGTAAGTCGCGCGTTGTCCGGCGCGCCGCGGTCGTTCGGGTCCGGTCGCCAGGGCGCGGATCCGGTCGACCTCGTCTGCCCCGCGCTCGGCCATCCAGAGTGTTGTCGTATCGCTCGTCCAGTCGAGGCCACGCGGCGCCTTCAGACCGCCCCAGAACACCGGCGACGCGGCGGGTTGATCCTGGGGCGTGCTGCCGTCGGGATTGAGACGAAGGATCTTTCCGTTCCATTCCGACAACTTCGTCGCAGCATCCCTGCTGCCGCCATCGTCCAATGCCGCGTACAGGCTGCCGTCGGG
>JACDDJ010000359.1:0-2549 GCA_013817065.1 Acidobacteriota bacterium | reverse complement strand
GTGCCGCGGACGCATCTGCGGACGAGGGGACGTCGCGGACGAGCGGCATTCGTTCGGTGAGGCGCCGATCGACCAGGCGATACCGAACGATGCGGAAGACCCGACCGGCCGTGTGGATGGTGTAAATGTGTCCGTTGCGGTTGAAGTCTGGATCGAGCGCCAGAGAGGCAAGGCCGCCATCGCCGCGAGCGTCAGCGGAGGAGCCCAGTGACTCCAACACTGTTTCGCCGGCAACAATGCGGAGACGTCCGTTCCGCTCGGCGACGAAGAGCCTGCCGTCGTCCGCGACCGCGATGTCGGCAACGTCCTCGAGTCCGCTGACGAGAAGGTCGGCGGTGAGCCGGACACCATCGGCCGTAGTGATGACTTCCCCGGTCTGCAGGGGCGCGGCGTCTGCCGGCGCTGTGGCGCCCGTCACCGTGACGCGCAGCGTGGGTGACTTCGCGCTCTCGACGATCCCGCCCGAGCCATAAAAAGCGGCGACCTCCAGTGCGTGCGCGCCGTTGCTCATCGCCGGGAGTCGAGCCGAACACGCGAAGCCAGTCGCCGTCGCCGTCTGGGCGCAGCTGACGTCGCCGAGTTCAGTGCGCACGCCGTCCACGTACATCGCGTAGCGAAATGTCGCGAGTTCTGCCGAGTTCGCCGCCGGCTGATCCCACCCGATGCGCTCACGGCCGGTGATTGTTTCACCGGTACCGGTGCCGGGCGGCGATGGTGTCGGTGGACGGCTGTTGCCGCACCCGGCCGCGAGACCCAGGAAGAGCAGCCACGCCGCTGCCGCCATTCCCGCTCGCAGATGTGCGGCGCTCGTTGTGCTCACCGGGCGGCCAGCCATGTCATAGATAATAGGCCCAGGTGCCCGCCATGCGAACCATTCTTCTCGTTCTACTGCTGCTCGCGGTTGGCACCGCTGAGGCGCTCGCACAGCTGCGAACACGCGTCCACGCCTCGGGATTCACGCAGCCGATCGCGCTGATTCAGGATCCCACGGATCCGACGGTCCAGCTCGTCGCCGAACAACGCGGTCGGATCCGCGTCGTTCGCAACGGCACCGTTGAAGCGGCCGACTTCCTCGACCTCACAGGTGCCGTTAGATCCGGCGGTGAGCAGGGTCTGCTCGGCCTGGTGTTTCCGCCTGACGCCGGCCTGACCGGACGCTTCTACGTCAATTTTACGAACGCTGCCGGTGACACGGTCATCGCACGGTTCCGGCGCTCGTCGAATCCGCTCGTGGCCGATGCGTCCTCACGGTTCGATCTTGCCTGGAACGGTGCAGGCGGCGCTCGAGTCATACGCCAGCCCTTTGCCAATCACAACGGCGGGCACCTGGCCTTCGGTCCCGACGGCTTGCTCTACATCGGTCTGGGCGACGGTGGATCAGGGAATGATCCCGACCACAGAGCGCAGAATCCGAACGAGCTGCTGGGGAAGTTTCTTCGGGTCGACGTCAGCGTTCCGGACGCTGACCCGGTCGGCTACCAGGTGCCCGCGGACAACCCGTTCATCGGCACCGGCACGCGTCCCGAGGTGTGGAGCTTCGGCTGGCGTAATCCCTGGCGCTATAGCTTCGACGATCCGTCCCGCGGCGGCACCGGCGCACTCGTTGCCGGCGATGTCGGTCAGAACCAGTGGGAAGAGGTGAACTACGAATCGCGCGGACGCGGAGGACGCAACTACGGGTGGCGCAATCGCGAAGGCGCGCACGACAACGTCACCTCGCTGCCCCCTGCCTTCGTGCCGCTCGTGGATCCGATCCATGAATACGACGACACGATGGGAGGCTCGATCACCGGCGGATATGTCTACCGCGGGACCGCGCTGGCCGCCGAGTATCGCGGACGATATTTCTTCGGCGACTTCATCCGCAGCCGCGTCTGGTCGATCGCGCTCACGATCGACGCGAGCGGCCAGGCGCGCGCAAGCGACGTCCGCGAACACACCGCGGACTTTGGCGGCGCCACGCAGGTTTCGAACGTCGCTTCGTTCGCGATGGATGCCGCCGGCGAGCTCTACATCGTCAGCTACGGCCGCGGCGTCATCCTGAAGATCATCGGCCCGCCGCCCACACCGGGCACGTTGCGAATCATTCGCTGATCGCCCGGGCTGAATCGCGGCTGCCCCAATTGTCAAAAGACCTCCCGCCAAGCTCGCAGAGGACGCGAAGACGGTCGGTGTTCGGCCGCCGTGGGCGGAGTTCACGGGGACGTTCAGCACGGAGGCACAGAGATCACGGAGACGCACGGAGAAGAGACTGTGGCTCTCGCGCCGCGCTGCGCGCGGCGTGGTGACCGAACGCGCACCAACACAAACAGCATCTGATCACGGGCTGCTTGTGTTTGCGCTCGTTCAGTCACCACCCTGACGCCGGCTGCCGGCGTCGCGAGAGCCTCTGCATGCCGGACCCTGGGCATCGGTTTTCTCCGTGTGTCCCCGTGATCTCCGTGCCTCCGTGCTGAACGTCCCCGCGAACTCCGCAGCCGCCAGCGAAGGCTATGAAGTCGGTCCAGCGCCCGGTGGTCTCTGGGAACTTCCGTCCTATCGGTGAGATC
>JACDDJ010000358.1 GCA_013817065.1 Acidobacteriota bacterium | reverse complement strand
AGTCGTGGGCCCCGAGAGTCACATCCGCGATCTCACGTCCGCCACGACTGAGCCGGTCATGGTGACGGGCGCGCGCGCTGCGCTGGACGACGAGGTGACGATCGGCGTGTCGGATTCGGCCGTGCGCCTCTCGGCCGATCTGAAGGCGAAGGTCAAGGTCCAGATCGTGCCCGCACCGCTCGAGCGCGAGGTGAGCGGCGTCCCGGTGAGGAGCCGTAATCTCGGCGCCGGTCTGACGGCGCGGGTCCAGCCGCTGGCGGTGAGTGTGACGGTGCGCGGTCAGCGCGAGGCACTGGACTCGATGGAGGCGGCACGGATCGATGCCTTCATCGATCTTGCCGGGCTCGGACCCGGACAGTACAATCTTCGAGTTCAGTTCGATCCCACGCAGAGCTTCGGCGTCAGCACGTCCGAGCCCGCCGTTGTCCAGGTCACGATCAAATAGACGCATGTCCAGACTCTTCGGTACGGATGGCGTTCGCGGCAAAGCCGGCGAACATCCGCTCGATCATGAAACGGTCGCGCGCCTCGGCGCCGCGCTCGTCCGCGCGCTCCAGCATCATCGTCCTGCGGACCCCGCCCGTCCGATCCACTTCATTGTCGGGCGTGATACCCGGGAATCGGGCGGGTGGATCGAGCAGGAGCTGGCGCGCGGCATCGCTTCGGCCGGCGGGGCGTTGACGAGCGGCGGCATCATACCGACACCCGCGGTGGCTTACGTGGCGCGCGAGATGGACTTCGACGCCGGGATCGTGATTTCTGCGTCGCACAATCCCTTCGAGGACAACGGCATCAAGGTCTTCTCCGGGCGCGGTGAGAAGTTCACCGAGGCGCTCGAACGCGAAGTCGAGGCCATCGTCGCGGATCGGAGCTGGAGCGTCGACGGCACAGCAGTGCAGCCGCCGTCGCGCGCCGATGTCATCGAGGCCTACATCGAGCACGCCCGCCTGGCGTTTCCTGACCCACACAGGCTCGGCGGGCTCAAGATCGCCATCGACGCGGCCAATGGCGCCACCACGACGGTTGCGCCGCGGCTGTTTCGAGACCTCGGGTTCGATGTAACGGTGATCGGGGCATCGCCTGACGGCCGCAACATCAATCTCGATTGCGGTTCGACCCACCCCGAATTGCTGTCGGCGGCGGTGCGGGAGAACGGCTGCCGCCTCGGCGTTGCCTTCGACGGGGACGGTGATCGTGCGATCTTCGTCGACGCGACCGGCCGGGTGATTGACGGCGACGCGGTGCTCCTGATGTGCGCCAGGCAGATGCAGGCGCAAGGGCGCCTCGCGGGTAATGCGCTGGTTGCAACCGTGATGAGCAACATCGGCTTGGAACTCGCGCTGCGCGCCAGTGGTATCGAGCTGGTCCGCACCGCTGTCGGCGACAAGTACGTGATGGAGGAAATGCTGCGCCGCGATCTTCCGATCGGCGGTGAGCAGTCGGGCCACATCATCTTCTCGGAGCACCTCTTTACCGGGGACGGCATCGCGACGGCGCTGAATGTACTCCGCGTCATGGCCGAGACCGGCCGCGAGCTGGCGGACCTGGCGTCGGAACTGGTGGCCTATCCCCAGACCCTCGTGAATGTAAGAGTCCGCGCGCGAAAGGACCTTGCGACGGTGCCGGCGGTCGTAGATGTTATGAAGCAGGTGGAGGAGCGGCTGGCTGGAGAGGGTCGATTGCTCGTTCGATACTCCGGCACCGAGCCGCTGCTCAGGATCATGATCGAAGGTCGTGACCAGCGGGAGATCCAGCAATGGGCGGGGGAGATCGCCGCGGTCGTGAAGCAGGAACTCGGATAGATGCGTCTAGCTGTCAACATCGATCACATCGCGACGCTGCGGCAGGCTCGAAAGGGCCACGAGCCTGAACCGCTGGCGGCAGCCGTGCTCGCCGAGTTGGCGGGGGCGCAGGGCATCACCGTCCATCTGCGGGGTGACCGTCGCCACATCCAGGACCGGGACGTCGAACTGCTCCAGAAGACCATTTCGACGAGGTTGAACGTCGAAATGGCAGCAACCGGGGAGATGGCGTCGATCGCGGCACGGATCAAGCCGTTCCAGGTGACGCTCGTCCCGGAGCGTCCGCAGGAGCTCACAACCGAAGGCGGCCTCGACGTGATCGCACACGCCACTGAAATCGACGCCTTCATCACGCAGATGCACAACTCGGCGGTTCAGGTCAGCATCTTCCTCGATCCGGAACTGGACCAGGTGCAGAAGGCCACGAGCGTCGGTGCCGACGCGATCGAGATCAACACCGGCCGCTACGCTGAGGCCTCGGGCGCCCAGGCCATGCGGGAGCTCGAACGCATTCGCGAGGCAGCTCGCGCCGGTGCCGCCGCCGGGATCGAGGTCCTTGCTGGTCACGGTCTGAATTACGTCAACGTCATCCCGATCGCAGCGATCCAGGAGATCGTCGAGTTGAACATCGGCCACAGCATCGTCTCGCGCGCGTCGCTGGTCGGGATGGACCGGGCCGTCCGCGACATGGTGGCGTTGCTCAGCCGCTGATTCATGCGCCGCCCCAGGCTGTTCTTCGCACTGGTGGCGGCTGTCGCGGCAGCCGTTGGGATCTCGCTCGAGGCCCGCGATCAGCGCGTGTCGTTCCGAACCTCCGACGGGGTGACCATTTCGGCGGCCTGGTTCGAGCCTTCGGTCCGGCCGGCTCCCGCGGTCCTCCTCGTCCACATGCTCGGCCGATCCCGCAGAGATTGGGATAGCCTTGCGTCCTCCCTCGCAGACTCCGGGATCGGCGCGCTCGCGCTGGATCTGCGTGGGCACGGCGACTCGACGCACACGGCAACCGAGGGGACGGCTGACTACTCGTCCATGGTCCGGGACATCGAGGCAGGCCGGCGATATCTCGCGACGCGCTCCGACGTCCAGCAGTCGCGGATCGGCCTTGCCGGCGCGTCACTGGGGGCAAACCTTGTTGCACTACATGCCGCCGCGGATGCCGGGGTTGCCAGCCTGGCACTCCTCTCCCCGTCACTCGACTACCGCGGGCTGCGCATCGAAGCTGCGGTGCGGAAGGTCGGCAGCCGGCCGATTCTCCTCATCGTCAGTGACGAGGACGCCTATTCTCGCCGTTCGGCGGACGACCTGAAAAAGGCTGGCGGAGGGATCCGCGAACTGCTGACCCTGTCGGGCGCCGGGCACGGCACCAACATGCTTGGCCGCGCCCCGGAGCTTGGCCCCGCACTCGTCGCCTGGTTCCATCGGACGCTACAATAGTTCAAAGGATTCATGCATAAGGAATCGTTCGTGATGGGCGTCGCGGGCGTGCTGCTCGGTCTGCTCGGCGGTTGGATCATCGGCTCCCAGCAGGTGCCGGGATCATCCAGCGGCCCTGCCCGCGTGACGCAAAGTGCGCAGGCTGCACCACCGCCGGGACAGTCACAGCAAGGGGCCGCACCGGCACTCGACGAGAACCGCGTTGCGCAGTTGAGGTCGCAAGCTGAACGTGAGGCGCGGAATGCCGAGGTCCGGGCGCAGCTCGGAAACGTCTACTTCGACGGTGAGCGTTTCGACGAAGCGGCGCGCTGGTACCTGGCGGCGCTGGAGATCAACCCGAAGGACGTAAATATCAGCACCGACCTCGGGATCGCTTACTACTACACCAATCAGCCCGACCGCGCGCTCGAGCAGTTCGAGCGGTCGCTGGCGTTGGACCCCGGGCATTCGAAGACGCTGTTGAACGTCGGCGTCGTGCGCGCCTGGGGCAAGCAGGATCTCGAAGGCGCCGCGAAGGCGTGGCAGCGCGTGATCGATGTCGCTCCGAACAGCGAGGAAGCCAGGCGCGCGAAACAGGGGCTCGAAGGCATTCGCGCCGCGCATCCCGACGCCGGCCGCGGTGGGTCAGGCGCCAAGCCGGACGGGTCCTCGAACTGACGCCATGGCCCGCCTGCTGCTGTTCGCGATCCTTGCGTACGTGCTTTGGCGCCTCCTCTGGAGTGCAGCCAAATCCATGTTCGAAGGAATGGGCTACCAGCCGCCCGGCAAGAACAGCACGAGTGTCGGGCTGGTCCGAGACCCGATCTGCGGAACATTCGTGCTGCCGTCCTCGGCCCTGACCTCGGGCTCCGGGGCCAACACGCGGTATTTCTGCTCTGAGAAGTGCCGCGAGGACTACGGCCACAGCCGAAACACAGGCCGCAGCAGAAACACAGAAGAAACACGGTGAGCAGGCCTACCGAAGCGCAGCTTCGTGCTGACATCGTCGAGGTCGGTCGGCGTATGTACGCCCGCGGCTACACGGCGTCCAATGACGGCAACATCAGCGTCCGGCTCGATGGCGGGCGTCTGCTGATGACGCCGCGCAGTGTGTGCAAGGGCTTCATGGATCCCGGGATGATGTGCATCACGGATCTCGAGGGGAAGAAGCTGGCCGGTGAGCGCGATCCCTCATCCGAGATCCAGATGCACCTCGAGGTGTATCGCCAGCGTCCCGACATCAACGCCGTCGTGCATGCGCATCCTCCAATCGCCACCGCCTTTGCCGTGGCCGGCATTCCGCTCGACCGCGCCGTGCTCGCCGAGGTGGTGACGACGCTCGGAAGCGTGCCGATTGCCGAGTATGCGACGCCATCGACCAAGGCGCTGCCCGAGGCAGTTCGGAAGTACGTCAAGGCGCACGACGGGATGCTGCTGGCGAACCACGGCGCACTCACGCTCGGCGCCGACCTGTTCTCGGCCTACTTCAAGATGGAGACGATCGAGCATTTCGCCCACATCAGCTTCGTCGCACGGATGCTCGGCGGCGAACGCCTGCTCTCCCGCGACGAAGTGGGGCGGCTCCAGGGGCTGCGCGGGACGTACGGCATTTCGTCGCCGGCCCCGATCTGTGCAGACCCGGCACAAGAAGGCAGACCGGACGCCCAGGCGGAGTGCCAGACCGTCTTCGCGCCGTCGTCTGCCAACCGGGTCGTCTCTGCCGGACGCCAGGTAGGTGCCGATGAAGAAATTCGGCTAACATACGGCGAACTCACGGCTTTGATCGAAGAAGCGGTGAGGAATTTGAAATAGCTATCAGCTATCAGCTTTTTGGGGAGGCAGGCAAATGGGTGAGGCATTGGGCATGATCGAGACCAAGGGCCTGGTCGCGATGATCGAAGCGGCCGACGCCATGGTCAAGGCCGCCAAGGTCACGCTGGTGGGCTGGGAGAAGATCGGCGCCGGATACGTGACCGCCATCGTGCGCGGAGATGTGGCCGCGGTCAAGGCGGCGACTGACGCGGGCGCCGCGGCGGCTCGCCGCGTGGGTGAGCTGGTATCGGTGCACGTGATTCCGCGTCCGCACGCCGAGCTCGAGAACGCGCTGCCGATCGGCAAGGCCACTTCGAACGCAAAATGATCCTCGCCAAAATCGTGGGGACCGTCGTCGCGACGCGCAAAGACGATCGGCTCGTGAGCAGCAAGC
>JACDDJ010000357.1 GCA_013817065.1 Acidobacteriota bacterium | reverse complement strand
CGTCTGGACCATGCGACGTCGCGTGCCCGCGCCGCCTCTCTTGCCGTCTATCTCATCGCCGACGCGCTGCTGTCGGGGCTTGCCGAGCGCAGGCGCGCCAGGCAGGAACGGTGGGCCTGGCCGCGACACGCCTATCACCAGAACAACACAAGGAGTCAGGCGATGACGTGGGAGTCCATCCGTGCGGACGTGCGCCTGGCGATGCGCCAGGGACGCCGCGCGCCGCTCTTCGCGCTGCTGACGGTGGCGTCGCTCGCGCTCGGGATTGGCGTCAACAGCGCCATGTTCGGCGTGCTCGAAGCTGTCATCCTGAAGCCATTGCCGTATGCTGACCCCGGCAGACTCGTGGCCATGTGGAGTCACAACACCAACAACGGCGAGCAGAACAATCCGGTGTCGCCCGCCAACTACGAGGCCTTCAAGGCAGCGCCATCGGTGACTGGTGTCGAGGGAATGTACTCGTTCCTCACCGCCGTGGAGGTCCGCATCGGGCCAGAGCCGGAACTGGTGATGGCCTCGCAGGTCACACCCGGCATGTTCTCGCTGCTGGGCCGCCAGCCTCTCATCGGCGCGCCGTTCGACCGAAACGGTCTGTCGCAGGGTGTCATTCTCAGCCACCAGTTCTGGCAGCGGCGTTTTGGAGGAGATCCGTCCGTTCTAGGCAAACTTCTCGTTCCGGACGGGCCCGCGGGCGAAACCCTGCCGGTTGTGGCGGTCATGCCGCCGGACTTCACCTTTCCGTACGGTTCGATGCTCGGGTCCTCCGGCCTGACCAGGAACCTCACCGTGGACGTGTGGCTTGCGATGTCTCCCACGCGGGACTGGCGCCTGCGCGACGCGACGGGTCAGCCGAACAGGTCCATTCATTATTTTGCGGTCGTAGGGCGCCTGGCTCCAGAACGCACGGTCGAGGGCGCGCGAAGCGAGCTGACCGCCATCGCCGCACGGCGCGCGACCGA
Source organism: Acidobacteriota bacterium (assembly GCA_013817065.1). Lineage (GTDB taxonomy): Bacteria > Acidobacteriota > Vicinamibacteria > Vicinamibacterales > 2-12-FULL-66-21 > JACDCA01. The sequence goes on along the minus strand of JACDDJ010000357.1, from coordinate 4,476 downwards.
CTACCCTGACACCAACGCCGGCTGGGGTGTCACGGTGCGGCCCCTGCTCGAGCAGGCGGTCGGGTCGGTTCGTCCGTCGCTCATCCTTCTCATGGGCGCGGTCGGCGTCGTGCTGCTCATTACCTGCATCAACGTCTCGAACGTGCTGCTCGCCCGGGCCTCGGCGCGACGGCAGGATCTCTCCATCCGTTCCGCGCTCGGAGCCTCACGAATCCGGCTGATGCAGCAGGCGATCGTGGAAAGCACGATCATGGCGCTCGCGGGCGGCGCGGCCGGGCTGGGGATCATGCTCCTCACCATCCGGGCGACCTTGGCGTTCGCGCCGCCCGGCCTCCCTCGATTCAGCGAAGTCTCACCCGGGACGCCTGTTCTGCTGTTCGCGCTTGCGCTCTCGGTCGTCACCGGCATCGTCGTGGGCCTGCTGCCCGCGGCGGCTGCCGGCAGTACGCGCGCCCGAGGGCTGCTGCGCGGCGGCATACGGTCGACCGCTTCTGCGGCCAGCCGGCGAACACGTTCGGCCTTGATCGTCTCGGAAGTGGCGCTCGCGATGACGATGGCGGTCGGCGCCGGGCTGCTGCTCCGGAGTTTTGCCTCCGTACTGTCGGTCGATCCCGGCTTCCACACCGAACAGCTCCTGACGCTCCAGGTGAGCGTGCCGGACCGCTATACGACGAACGAGGCGCGGGCCACCTTCTACGACGATCTCGAAGCTCGCTTGAGGGCGTTGCCGGGAGTGATGACGGTCGGGGGCACCACCCGTCTGCCGCTCTGGAGCACGAACGTCACGACGATGCTCGACGTCGAGGGGCGGGCAATACCCCACGCCGAGATGCCCGAAGTCGAAATGCGGCGGGCGGTCTTCGACTACTTCGCGACCATGGGGATACCGGTGCTGCGCGGCCGCGCGTTCACGCGCGACGACGCCGCCGGTCAGCCGCTGGTCGCGGTGGTGAACTCGGCGCTGGCGGCCCGCGTGTTCCCAGGTGAAGACGCCGTCGGCAAACGGGTCCGCTTCGGTTCTGCAACAGCGTCGTGGATGACGATCGTGGGGGTCGTGGGCGACGTGAAGCACGGCAGCCTCGAAGAAGCACCAAAGCCGGAGCTCTACGTGACGTATCGCCAGGGATCCGCACCCGTGAATCCGTTCCTGGTTATACGAACCGGGGGAGACGCATCGACTCTCGCGGGTGCCGTGCGGCAAGCGGCGATCGACCTTGGCGCCGACGCGCCTACCGATATCCGCACGATGGACGCAGTTCGCAGCAACTCGGTCGCCTCGCGCCGCTTCATGCTGCTGCTGGTCGGGACCTTCGGCGTGCTCGCGCTGGGGCTTGCGGCGCTTGGCGTGTTCGGTGTGATCACGCTCATCACGGCGGAGCGCACCACGGAGGTCGGCATCCGCCTGGCCCTTGGCGCCACCCCGACGCAGGTGCTCTCCCTTGTGATGGCGCAGGCGCTGAAGCTGGCGCTGGCCGGCATCGCGATCGGCGCCGCCGCTGCGCTGGCGCTCAGCCCGATTATCGAGGCGCAGCTGTTCGGCGTCCGCCCTGTGGACCCGATGACGTACACGGGCGTTGCGCTGGCCCTGATGCTGACGTCCCTCCTCGCCGCGCTGCTGCCCGCAAGGCGAGCGATGCGCGTTGATCCCGCACACGCGCTCAGGAATTAGGCCCAGCATCGCAACGTGCGGCGTGCGACGTGCTACGTCCGACGTGCGGTGCTGCGTGCGATGTGCGATGTGCGGTGCCACGTGCGATGTGTCGTGCTACGTACCATGTGCGCGTCGCGCGTCGCACGCCGCACGTGGCGTAGCACGTAGCACCGCACGTCGCACGTGGGACGTAGCACCGCACCTCGCACGCAGCACGCAGCACGTAGCACGTTGCTAAGCCCCCAGCATCTTGCCGGGATTCATGATCCCGAGCGGATCGAGCGCCGCCTTGATCGTGCGCATGACGCTGAGCGCTTCGCCATGTTCGCGCTCGAGAAACTTCATCTTGCCGAGCCCTACGCCGTGCTCGCCTGAACACGTGCCGCCCATCGCGAGCGTCCGCTCCACCAGCCGTGTCGACAGCCGCTCGGCCTCTTCGATGTCTGCCGGGTGGTCGGGATTCACGGGGAAGATCATGTGAAAGTTCCCGTCACCGACATGGCCAACGAGTGCGGCTTCCAGGTGCGAAGCCGAGATGTCCGCCCTGGTTTCGACAATGCAGTCGGCGAGACGGGAGATCGGGACGCAGGCATCCGTCGTCCAGCCGCGGCAGCCGGGGCGCATCGCAAGGGCGGCGTAATAGGCGTCGTGCCGCGCCTGCCACAGCGCAGCCCTGGCCTCGGGTGTAAGCGCTCGCGCGAAGGCCCGCCCGCCGTTTTCAGCGGCGATGTCGCCCACGGCTTCGGCCTGCTCGGTTACGTCTCGGTCGCTCAACCCGTGAAACTCGAAGAACAGCGTCGGGAACACCGGGTAGGACAGCTTGGAGAACCTGTTCACCGCATCCACCTGCACGTCGTCCAGCAACTCGATGCGTGCGACGGGAATCCCAAGCTGAATCGTGGTGATGACGGTGCGGACGGCCTGCTCGATGCTCTCGAAGTGACACGTCGCCGCCGCCAGCGCCTCGGGACGGCCATGCAGCCGAAGCGTCAGTTCAGTGATCACGCCGAGCGTGCCTTCCGATCCAACGAACAGCTTCGTCAGGTCGTAGCCGGACGATGATTTGCGGGCGCGTCCACCTGTCCTGATGATCCGGCCGTCCGCAAGGACGACCGTCAGTCCGAGCACTGCTTCCCGCATCGTTCCGTAGCGGACGGCGGTAGTGCCGGAGGCGCGTGTTGCCGCCATCCCGCCGAGCGTGGCGTCGGCGCCGGGGTCCAGATGGAAGATCAATCCGGTCGCACGCAGGTGCTTCTCGAACTGCTTGCGTGTGACGCCTGCCTGGACCGTTGCGTCGAGGTCGTCCGCGCTGACACGCAGGACGTTGTTCATCCGCGTCATGTCGATCGAGACCCCGCCGTGGATCGGGTTGACGTGGCCCTCGAGCGAGGAGCCGGCGCCGAACGGGACGATCGGGCAACGATGTGCCGCGCAGGCGAGAACGACCCCCTGGACGGCTTCCGTGCTCTCGGGGAACACGACCGCGTGAGGTAACGCCGCCGCGTGATGCGATTCACCGCGGCTGTGGTGCTCGCGGACCGCGGGCGTCGTCGAGAGATTCGCCCCCGGAGTTCCGCGGAGCTCCTCGATCAGCGCGCTGAAGTCACGTGGCCCGTGCATGGTGTCACTGGACTGCGGCCGACAGCATCTTGATCGTGCCGGCGGTCGCGTCGATCTCGACGTCGAGGCCGATCGGCAGCGTCCACTGCGGTGTCTGGTGGCCGATCATCGCACCAAACCACGCCGGCACGCGAAGCGGCTTGATGTGATCCGCGAAGATCTCCTCGAGGGTGAGCGAGGCGAACCCCTCCCCGGGGCCGCACTCGGCACAGGTGCCGAACACAAATCCGCCGATCCGGTCGAGAATGCCGGCGAGTTTCAACTGCGTGAACATGCGGTCGATCCGGTAGAGGTCCTCGCCGACGTCTTCGAGGAAGAGAATCGCGCCATCAGTGGACGGCACATACGGCGAACCAAGGATCGTCGTCATGACGGTGAGATTGCCGCCGATGAGCGGCCCGCGAGCTTGGCCGGGCGTGATCGTCTGCACCCGGTTCTCTGTCTGTGTGAGCGAGTTGCGATCGGCGAGCTCCTTCGGATTCTCGAAGGTGACCGCCTCTGCGTTGAAGAGCACGCGCTTCACGTACTCGACCGACCATGCGTCCCAGCGTCCCATGCCGTTCGGGCCGTGAAACGTCACGACCCCGGTCTTCGCGTGGATGGCCAGGTGCAGGGCGGTGATGTCGCTGTAGCCGAGGACGATCTTCGGATTGCGGCGGATCGCGGCGTAGTCCAGGTACGGCAGCACGCGGCTGCTGCCCCAGCCGCCGCGGATCGGCAGCACGGCACGTATCTCGTCGTCCTTGAAGAAGCGGTTGATATCGGCGGCCCGATCCTTGTCGTTCCCCGACAGGTACCCGTGCCGCGACAGCACGTGTTCGCCGACTTTGACTTTCAGCCCGAGCGCCTCGAGAGACTCGCGCGCGATCGCGACGTCCACCGACTGGAATGTGGCGCTCGCGGGGGCAACGATGCCCGCGGTATCGCCTGGCGCGAGCCGCTTTGGCCGGATGGTTGGAAGTGCCTGCTGAGCTGACGCGGAATGCGATTCGGTCAGCAGGCCGACGGCTGGAACCGCCGCGATGGACCCAAGAAAAGCTCGACGATTCATGCTTTTCGGATTGTGCCACACTGTCCTCATGCTCACCGCGCTCCTGCTGCTCGCGCTGACCCTCCCCGCCTCGGTGCAGGAAAAATCGACCGGCGAGATCAAGCCGCCGAAGCGCGGCGACCTCGTCGTGGTTAAGGGGTGCGTCGCCAACGCG